>JAJYDD010000083.1 GCA_021777795.1 Pseudomonadota bacterium
CGAGGTCAACGCCGCGCTCGCCGATTTGATGCACGACCTCAACGAGGTGCGTCCGCTCCGCCGGCTCGGCGTCACTCGCCGACGGCTGTTGGAGGAGATCGACCGCCCGGCGCTCAAGCTGCTGCCGACGAGTCGAAGAATTGCCGCGTCGGCATCGACTACCACGTCGAGGTCGCCAGCCATTATTACAGCGTGCCCCACCGTTTCCTGCGCGCCGAGGTCGAGGCGCGGCTGACGACGCGTTCTCCGCGCGGCTGCGGATCGCCAAATTACGCCAGCAGGCCTGCGTCGAAGACATCGGTTACCGCGCCCCGCGCGGCCTCGACCGGGCGCAGTTTCAGAAGCTGGTCGAGGGCGGATGGATCGACGCCCACGATAATCTGGCCCTGATAGGCCCGACCGGCATCGGCGAGAGCTGGCTCGCCTGCGCCCCCGGCCACAAGGCCTGCCGGGATAACCGCTCGGTTCTCTATCAACGCATCCCCAGGCTGTTCGAGGAACTGGCGCTCGCTCGCGGCGATGGGCGTCATCCCCGCATCCTGCGCAGTCTCAACAAGCTTGAGAGACGCTCTTCGGGGGCAAGCTCAGGCTGCCGCTCTTTTGCGCGCCGACTTCGGCGTCACCAAATCACACAGCCGGTCCTACACCTCCAATGACAATCCCTTCTTAGAAAGCCACTTCAAGGCTATGAAATGCCAGCCGTAATTGCCAAAAGGGTTCGGCTCCATCCAGGACGCCAACGTCTTTTGCCGTCATGTTTTCAACTGGACCAATCGCGATCATCATCTGGGCATTGGCTTGATGACGTCGGACCAGGTGCATTGCGGACAGGCTGACGAAGTTCATGCCGCTCGCTAGACGATCCTCGAACTCCTCGAACAGGCCTTTCGGGCCAATCCCAAGCGCTTCGTCAATAAAAAGCCTGAACCGCCACAAAAGCCCACGGCGGTATGGATCAATCCGCCGTCCTAAAAGCCCGCAATCCAGGTCTAAATTATCAACCCGGCCGTCTCATTATCGTTGACACGCCTCCCCCCCGAGCGCCGACGAGCCCTGCGTCCCGGTCGCCGACAAGGGCTATCACTCGCGCGCACGTGAAGGCGCTCAACTGCGGCCCATGCAAGACGCGCATCGCCGAACCGGCGCCGGCCAATGGCAATCTGCTCTGGCGCGGCGACGAGGCGGCGCGCAAAGTCGTCTCCGCCAACCGGGCGCGGTTGACGGGGCCAGGCGCGAGACGATGCGCCGACGCGGCGAATTGGTCGAGCGATCCTTCGCCCATATCCTCGACTGCGGCTGCATGCGTCGCGCCTGGCTGCGCGAACACGAGAACGTCCACAAACGTTATCCGATCCATTTCGCAGGATTCCCCTCGGCGTCCTGATGCGCACGCTGTTCGGCCAGGGCACGCGGCGGAAGGCCGCCGACGCCCCGACGGCCTTCATTTTCGTAGTGCGAACCGAGGCAGGCGTCGCTTCGGCCTGATCGCCGTCATCAACGGCCAACTCGCCGCGATTCTCTTCGGCGCCCTCGAACCGACCGGCAACTGAAAACCCGACTTCGTCGACGCGCTGTTAGGAACATTTCTGCAAAGCAGCGAGGGTATGCGTCAGTATTGCCCAGCCGACGGCGGATACACGCGCTTCAGCTTGGCCTGCGCCTCCGGGGAGCCGACGTCCTTCGCTGTCACCAGCGGTTCGGTCAACGGCATCTCCTTGACGGTCGGCTTTCCCGTCAGCGCATTATAGACCTGCTGCGTGGCCTCGATCCCCTGTCCGCCCGCTTCCTGCAAGAACAGACCCTGGATCACGCCGTCGCGCAGCAGCTTGACGGTCGTCGGACTGCCGTCTGCGGTGACCACGCCGATCTTGCCGACGAGATTACGGGTTTGCAGCACCTTGGCGGCGCCGGTCGCGGCTTCGTCGTACATCCCATAGATGGCGGTGATATCGGGGTGGGCGGTCAATAGATCGTTGGCTTCGTCGACGGCCTCGCGAACGGTAAGACCTTTGGTCTGGAGGATCTGGACGAGGTCGCAACCGCCCTCCTTGAACGCCGCTTGCGCGCCACGCAGATATTTCTGCGCGTTTTCGCGGTCCTGCGGCAACGACAACATGCCGACCTTGGCGCCGCCGCGCTCCTTGGCGAGTTGGCAGACAAACTTGCCCTCGGCCTTGCCTGATTCTTCGTTGTTGGCGGTCACCGAAGACGTATAATCGGTCTGGCCGGGCTGGGGCCCGATGCCGGTGAAGGCGATCGGAACCTTCTGCTCCTTCAGGAAGCGTAGCACAGGCGGCGTGCTTGTCGAGCTGACCGGACCAATCACGATCGCGTTCGCGCCCTTGGTGATCGCCGTCTTGATGTTCGACATCTGCTCGGTCGGCGAATTGTGCGAATCCAGCTCCATGTAGTTCATGCCGAGCGCCGCAGCCTTGGTCTTGGCGCCGTAGGCGACCCATTGCCAGTAGGAAATGTCGAGCGAGGGCATGATGACGGCGACGGTGTATTTCTTGTCCCCCGCCTTGGCGGCGCCCAGCGCCAGCGCCGACACGCAGAGGGCCGTCGCGGCGAGACACACGCCGCGCTTCAGATAGGATATCATAGCTGGTTTCCTCCTAAGGTGAGGGCGAAGCCCCCGTACGCCACGCCGTTCAGGCGCGAACTTTGGCAAGCCTGTCGATGAGAACCGCGACCAGTATGACGAGCCCCGTCACCGACCCCTGCCAAAAACTGTTGATGCCGATCAGGTTCACGCCGTTCTGGATCACGGTGATCATGATGGCGCCGAGCGCGGCGCCGACCGCCGACCCTGTGCCGCCAAACAGGCTGGCGCCGCCGATAACGCAGGCAGCGATCGCCTGGAGCATCATGTTGGCGCCCGAAGTCGCTTCGGAATTGCTGATGTAGGACAGGCTCAGCATGCTGGAGAAGGCGGCGAGCAGGCCGGCAATCACGTAGACCCCGGCTCGAATGCCGTTCACCGGAATGCCGAGTAGGCGGGAGGCTTTGTCGTTGCTGCCGACCGCGTAGACCCAACGCCCCATCACGAGCTTGCGCAACCCCAGCTCGATGGCGATCGTTCCGAGAAGGCAGAACATCACGTAATTGGTGACGCCCGGAATGAGCTGGCCGCCATTCAGCAGATAGAACGTGGGATCGAGCAGCGCGATGGAATGGCCGTCGGTAATCACGAAGGCGAGGCTCGCCCCGACTGCGTAGGTGATCAGGGTGACCACGAAAGGCGCGAGCCCGAGCAATGTGACGAGCAGCCCATTGATCGCTCCGACAGCGATTCCCACCGCCAGGCCCGCCACACAAGCCAGCGGCCACGCGGCGCCCGCCGACATCGCAAGGCCGGCGACCATGCCGCTGAGCGAGAAGGTGGAGCCGACCGAGAGGTCGATGCCGCTGGTGATGATCACCAGCAGAACGCCGAGCGCCATGATGACGAGCGGTGCCGCGCTCTGCGCGACATTGGCGATGTTGCCGTAGGAGAAAACCTGCGGCGACCAGAAGCTGACCACGCCCATGATCAGCAGAATCGCCACAGCGAGCGCGATCTCGGACCGATAGGTCGCCAACAGGCGCGAAGCCGAGCCCGATCGCGGGATGGCGGCGGACGTCTCCTCGGATGCCGCCATGTTTTTCTCCGGGCCTCTCACGGTCAACGCTTCCATCATCGTCGCCTCACGCCGCCATTCCGGTCGCCCGCGTCATGGCGACCTCCGTGATTTCGTCTTGTTTCAGCAGACCGCTGATCGCGCCGTGCAGATCGAAGGCGATGACGTGATCGCAAGTCTGCGCAAGCTCCGAAAACTCGGTCGACCACCACACCACAATCGAGCCGGCGGCCGCGACCACGCCGATGATATTGTAGATCTCGCGCTTCGTGCCAATATCCACGCCTCGGGTCGGCTCTTCGAGCACCAGAATTTTCGGGGCGAGATCGAGCCAACGGGCGATCAGCAGCTTCTGCTGTGTCCCTCCCGACAGCGTCTGCGGCAGGGCATAGAGGGAGTTGGCCTTGATCGCCAGCCGCTTCAGGGCGCCGAGGGCGTCCTGCACCTCGCCCGATGAGACCAACCAGCGCTTGCGAGCGACGCGCCCGGCGGCGGCGAGATTGTCGACGATGGGCAGCGTCGCCAGAACGCCCTTCTCGGCGCGGTCTCCCGAGACATAGCCGACGCCGCTGCGAATGGCGTCGGCAGGCGAACGAAATCTACGCGGCTCGCCATTCACGGTTATCGACCAAGCGGGATGCGAGGCCGAACCAATCAGCGCGGCAATCACGCCGGCCGGCCCTTCAGGAGCCCCGGCAAGGCCGAGCACGCTGCCGGGCGCCAGGGTAAGGGCGAGCCGGTCCTTGGCGAGGCCCAGCGTCACACCGCCCGATGTCGCCGGCGCCGCCGCGCCGGCCGGCGCTGTCGCCTTCTCGCGTCCTTCGCCCATCATGGCGCGGACGATCTCCTCGTCGGAGATCTCTGCCAACGGGCGACGGTCGACGACCGACTTACCATCTCGAAGTATGGTGCAGACGTCGGCGACGGTGCGGATCTCGCTCATGCGATGGGAGACGAGGAGGATGCTGATGCCTTGCTGCGTCAGCCGGCGCAGCGCCGTAAACAGGCGCTCGGAATCGGCGAAGGTCAGGTTGGCTGTGGGCTCGTCGAGCAGAATGAGCTGGGCGCCGGAGCTGAGCGCGCGCGCGATCTCGACAAGCTGGCGCTGATGCAGGTCCAGCCGGCTCGCCGGAAGCGCTAGCAAGGCGATCAGCGCGGGGTCGATGACGGCGAGCGCGCGGGCGGCCTGCGCTCGCATATGCCGCGCATCGACCCTTCCGAAGGCGTCGCGGCGGTGCGGCAGGCAGATGTTCTCGGCGACGGTCAGGTCGGGCAGCAGCGCCAGTTCCTGAAACACGACGGCGATGGCGCCGGCGTCGTAGTTCGACTGCCCCGACACCTGGATCGCGCCCGCGTCCCGATGCAGCGAACCCGAGACGATGCGGATGAGGGTGGATTTTCCCGCGCCATTGCCGCCCAGAAGAGCATGGATTTCGCCACGCGCCACGCGAAGGCGCGCTTTTTGCAACACGTTCGTCGCGCCGAAGGTCTTCTCGATATCCGTCGCTTCGAGGACGAATGTCGTCGAGGCGGACCGGCTCATGCCGTCCTCCTCTCCGGGGAAGACGATTTCGGGGCGCTTCGCATGTCGACGGCCATCGGCTTCCTCCCAAGCTCCCCTTCCGGAGATGCCTATGGGACGATGGATGCCGCCCTGGCGCCTCGATGACAAACGCTATTAATGCAAGCTGAGATGAGAGAAATTCACCTAATCTGGATTTCCCTGCTCGTCCGGCAAGCCTAAGGCGGCGAGCAGCCAGGCCGTGAACACCCTGACCGCGCGCCGCTGCCGCCCGGCGCGCGGGAAGATCAGGTGATGGCCGACATATTCGACGTCCTTGGCCCGCCCCGCCAAAGGCGCGACGAGGCGCCCCGTCCTGATTTCGCGCTCCGCCAGACGAGTCGATTCGAGCGCGACCCCGAGATCGTCGCAGGCGGCGGCGATGGCCAGAAAGCTGCGGTCGAATCTGGCCAGACGAGGGATCGGCGCCTCTCGCTCGTTCGCCTTGAACCAATCGGTCCAGCGCACGCGCTTGAGATCGCTCTGGATCAGCACTTCGCCGGTCAGGTCGTCTATCGCGTTTATCCGTTTGGCGAGTTCGGGCGAGCATAAAGGCGTAATCGTCTCGATTCCGAGCGGAATGGAGACGGCCCCTTCGACCCGCGACGGGCCGTAGACGATGTCGGCGTCGAAATCGTCGTTGACGAAGCGTGCGTAGTCGGTGCTGGCGGCAAGGCGGACCTCGATTCCCGAATGGGACGCGAAGAAACCCGTCAGGCGCGGCGTTAGCCACTGCGCGGCAAAGCTCGGCGCCGAATGCAGGCGGAGCAATTGCGGCCCTCGGTTGGAGACCAATTCCATGCCGCGTCGCAACTCGTCGAAGGCGAGGCCAACATGCCGCATGAGGGTCTCGCCATCGGGGCTCAGGCGCACAACCCGGCCTTCCCGCTCGAAAAGGTTCGTGCCGAGGGTCTGTTCGAGCTTCAGAATCGCGTGGCTGATGGCGCTCGGCGAGAGATTCAGCTCCGATGCGGCGGCGCGAAACGAGCCGTGCCGCGCCGCGCTTTCGAACGCCTTCACCGCCGAAAGAGAGACATCCTTGAGCACAACGGCGCCTCGCCGAGAGGGAGTGATCCGCCAACAGGTGAAGCAGTTTCACCGATCGTTGTAAAGTTCGCGTTTGAGTGCGCGCGCCGAACTGACGATGGTCGCCGCCAACCGCCGAGAGGGAGGACGACCATGCTGTTGAGCGGAAAGACCGCCGTCATTTCGGGAGCCGCGGGGCCGCGCGGCATCGGGCTGGCGACCGCGAGGCTGTTCGCCGAGCACGGCGCACGCGTCGCGATCCTCGACATCGACCCCGCCGCGACCGAGGCGGCCGCCACGGGGCTTGGCGCCGGTCACGTCGGCGTCGTCTGCGACGTCACCGACCCCGCCGCCTGCCGGGCGGCGGTGGCTGAAGCCATCGATCGGCTGGGAAAGATCGACATCCTCATCAACAACGCCGGCGTCACCCAGCCGGTCAAGTTCATGGAGATCGACGGCCCTAGTTGGCGGCGCATCATCGAGGTCAACCTCACCGGCGTTCTGAATCTTTCGCAGGCCGTCGTGCCGCACATGCGCGAGCGCAGGAGCGGCTCCATCGCCTGCATGTCGTCGGTGTCGGCGCAGCGTGGCGGCGGCATTTTCGGCGGCCCGCATTATTCGGCCGCAAAGGCCGGCGTGCTCGGCCTCGCCAAGGCGATGGCGCGCGAACTCGGCCCGGACAATATCCGCGTCAACAGCGTGACGCCGGGCCTGCACCAGACCGACATCACCGCCGGCAAGCTCACCGACGCGATGAAGGCCGAAATCCTCAAGGGCGTTCCGCTCGGCCGGCTCGGCACGGCGGAAGACGTGGCCCGCATCTTCCTGTTCCTCGCCTCCGATCTCTCCGGCTACGTCACCGGCGCCGTCATCGACGTCAACGGCGGCATGTTGATCCACTGAGGCGCGCGCGATGACCCAAGAGACAAACATCCGACCGAATCTCAGCCTCGCCGAGCGCGCCTACCGGATCAGGCGCCATGCGTTGCGCATGGGCGAGGTGCAGGGCCAGGGCTATATCGCGCAGGCGCTCGGCGTCGCCGACGTGCTGGCGGTGTCCTACTTCCACGCCCTGACCTATCGGCCCGGCGAGCCGGAATGGGAGGGCCGGGATCGCTTCCTGCTCTCCATCGGCCATTACGCCATCGCACTCTATGCAGCGCTGATCGAAGCCGGCGTGCTGCCCGAAGACGAGTTGGAGACCTATGGCGGCGACGACAGCCGGCTGCCGATGTCGGGCATGGCGGCCTATACGCCGGGCATGGAGATCACCGGCGGTTCGCTCGGCCAAGGCCTCTCCATCGCGGTCGGGATGGCCTTGGCCCTCAAGCGCAAGGCCTCGAAGGCTTATGTCTATTGCCTGTTCTCCGACGGCGAACTCGACGAAGGCGCCGTTTGGGAGGCGGCCATGTCGGCGGGTTCCCACAAGCTCGACAATCTGATTGGCGTCGTCGATGTCAACAACATGCAGGCCGACGGCCCCTCGAAGGGCGTGCTCAACTTTGAACCGCTCGGCCCCAAGTTCGAGGCTTTCGGATGGAATGTGGAGCGGGTTGACGGCAACGACATCGACGCCCTGGTGCGCGCCTTCGACGCCGCCCGCCACGGCGCGGCGCCGGGTCCGCGCATCGTCATCTGCGACACCAAGATGGCCAAAGGCGTGCCTTTCCTGGAGGCGCGCGAACGCAATCACTTCCTGCGCGTCGAAGCGGAAGAATGGACGCTGGCGCTGGCTGCGCTCGACGCCGGGAGGCAAATTTGATCCGAGACAAATACCAGCGCCCGGCTCTCCTCAGCCAAGCGCCCGGCCCAACACGCCTGAAAACCTCGGCGATGATCGCGTCCATCGCCGGCGCCGACCAACCGACGCGCGCCGCGCCGTTCGGCCACGCGCTGGTCGAACTCGCCAAGACCCGCGCTGATATCGTCGGGCTCACGGCGGACCTCTCCAAATACACGGACCTGCACATTTTCGCCAAAGCCTATCCGGATCGCTTCTACCAGATGGGCATGGCCGAGCAGTTGCTGATGGGCGCGGCCGCCGGCATGGCGCGCGAAGGCTTCACGCCTTTCGTCACGACTTACGCCGTGTTCGCCACGCGACGCGCTTACGACTTCATCTGCATGGCGATCGCCGAGGAAAGGTTGCCGGTGAAGATCGTCTGCGCGCTGCCGGGCCTAACGACGGGTTACGGCCCTAGCCACCAAGCGACGGAGGATCTCGCGATCTTCCGCGGCATGCCGAACTTGACGATCATCGACCCCTGCGACGCCCTCGACATCGAGCAGGCGACCCCTGCGATCGCCAGCCATCCTGGCCCGGTCTATATGCGGCTGCTGCGCGGCAATGTGCCGATGGTGCTCGACCGCTACGATTACCGCTTCGAGATCGGCAAGGCCAAGCTGCTGCGCGACGGCGATTCCGCTCTGGTGATTTCCAGCGGCTTGATGACTATGCGCGCACTGGAGGCCGCCGACATGCTGGCCGCGCAGGGCGTGTCCGTCGCTGTGCTGCACAACCCGACGATCAAACCTCTCGACGAGGCGACCATCCTGGCGCAGGCGGGCCGCGCAGGCCGGCCCGTCTTTGTCGCCGAGAACCATTCGGCGATTGGCGGCCTCGGCGAGGCGGTGGCGGCGCTGCTGATGCGCAAGGGCGTGTACAACCGGTTCCGGCAGATCGCGCTGCCCGATGAATTTCTGGACGCCGGCGCATTGCCGACCTTGCACGATCGCTATGGACTGTCGGCGGCCGCCGTGGCCAAAACGATTCGGGAAACGACGGGATAGCCCGCAACCCTGAGAGGGCGGAGGAAACGCAAAATGACGGGTTCATTTTATGCAACCGGGCTCGGCGCGCCGGAAGGTCCGGTGTGCCTGCCCGACGGCTCCTTGTACGTGACGGAGATGTCCGCCGCGACGCTCCAGGTTACGCGGCTGTTTCCCGACGGCGACCGAAAAGTCGTCAAGCGAACGGGCGGTCGGCCGAACGGTCTCGCCGTTGACGGCGACGGCAACCTTTGGATTGCCGAAGCCGGCCTGCGCGCGGTCCTTTGCATCGACCCGGAGGGGCGCGAGATCCTGCGCATTGACAACGACGGCGAGCGGGCTTTCCGCCTGCCCAACGATCTGTGCTTCGGCAAAGACGGCCATCTCTACCTCACCGATTCCGGGATGGCGGCGCAGGATTTTCTCGATGGGCAGAACTTCACGCAAAATTATCGCAGGCTGCCCTGGGACGGGCGAGTTTACGAGATCGATCCGGTGGGGGCGAAGGTTCTGCGCGTCATTGATCGCGGCATCCTGTTCACCAACGGGATCGCCTTCGGTCCCGACGAGGCGCTCTACGCCAACGCGTCGTTCACGGGCGAGGTCTATCGCTACGACGTCTTCGGCGCCGCCCCGCCCCGCCGCGAGATCTTCGGCAATGTATTGCAACCGTTCGAAGGCGACGACTTTCGCGGTCCCGACGGCATGTGCTGGGGCGACGACGGCCGGCTCTATTGCACGGTCTACGGGCAGCGCAACGTGACTGTGCTCGACAGCGACGGTTCCGTAGCTGAAAGACTGCCGCTCGACGGCGAGAACCCAACCAATTGCGCCTTCGCTCTATCCGGCAGCGATCTGTTTGTCACCGAGGTCGAGCGCGGAAGAGTCGAACGGATCGCGGCTTCCTGCGGAGGGCTGCCGCTGCATTATCCCAAGCTTGGCTTACGCGCGCCCGGCTGAGGTCGAGGGCGTGTGGAGCGACAGAAGGAGAGGGCGCTGGAACTCCGACGCCGGCGTTTAGGCGATGCGTATCAGTCTCCACTCGCAGCAGCACTCCAGATAATCGTTCGGCGCGAACGCCCGCAATCGACAGCCGCGCGGGCGACATCATACGGCGCTGGCGGAGCGACGGCGTGGTCGAGGCGGCGCTCGCGCTCACCGGACTCACTCTCCGCATGTTTCCGCGCCTGCGGCGCTGCTCGCCTGGATTGGCGAGAATGAACCGCAACGCTTCGCCGCCATCGGGGCCGCGCTTTCGGCCAAGGACCGGCTACGCTTCAAGCTGACCGGCGTGGTGGCGACCGACCCGACCGAGGCCAGCACGTCGTTCGCTGATCCGCGCACGCAGACCTTCCGCGAGGCGGCTCTGGGGCTTTACGGACGGGAGGCGCTCGCCGAGACGCTGCCGCAGATGAGGGGCTGCGCCGAAGTCGTAGGCGGCGTGAGCGCCGAGGCGTGCGAGGACTGCGGGCTATGGGCGGGCCTACTGGTCGTCACGGGTCTGCACGACGTTACCGCTTCCGAGCTGGGAATCGGCGCGCACGAGCCGGACACGCTCGCCATCGTCGCGGGCGCCTA
Source organism: Pseudomonadota bacterium (assembly GCA_021777795.1). Lineage (GTDB taxonomy): Bacteria > Pseudomonadota > Alphaproteobacteria > Rhizobiales > Beijerinckiaceae > Roseiarcus. The sequence goes on from JAJYDD010000083.1 coordinate 10,555, forward strand.
TTCCATCAACGAAGTCGTGTCCTCGTCGCTCCACCTCTACGGCACGCGTGGTCGGAATCCAAGACATCGTAATGCGTCGCGCTTCGCTGGCGATCTCAGGCGCCTTGACCAAGGCGAGCCTCGAAGCAATCGCCGATGTCGCCGCCGCTGCGCTCGTTTGGACACGCGAGCGACGCGAGGCGGAAGTCGGCGAGGTCGTCGAGGCCTTGCAGCGCGTCAACCGCTTCAGGGTCGCGTGATGGCCCGCAGCCTACTTGCGCGCGTCGAGCCGATTGAGCGCCTCGACATTGCTCGCAGAGGGGCCGTTGGGATCGAAATCCGAGGCGAGGTAGGCGTCGACGATGTTCTTGGCGAGTTCCGGCCCGACGACGCGCGCGCCCAGCGTGATAACCTGCGCGTTGTTGGATCTGGCGGCGCGCTCGGCGGAATAGGCGTCGTGCGCCTGGGCGGCGCGGATGCCGGGCACCTTGTTGGCCGAAATGGCGACGCCGATGCCGGTGCCGCAGAAGAAAATCCCTCGCTCGAAGTCGCCAGCCAGAATGCGCTGTGCCGCGGCCGAGGCGATGTCGGCGTAGAAGCCTGGTTGGCTGAGGTCGACGACTTCGCAACCTTCGCGCTTAGCCAGATGCGAGGCTATGACGTCCAGCAGGGGTTTGCCGGCGCTGTCGGCCGCAAGCACAATCTTCATGGATGCTCTTCCCGCAAAGTCCGCGCGACGTTCGCCGCGAGGTTTTCCGTTGTCATTCTGGCGCCCGAATGAAAAAAAACTCAAGAGGGGAAAAAAGTAACGTACCGTGGTTGGGCGCGGACGTGTCGCCGCTCGCCGAGAGGAAAACGACCTCTGCGTGCGGGCGGCTTGGCTGCATCATGGGGCCGGGCTCACGCAAAACCGAAGTCGCCGCGAGGGTTGGCGCCTCGACCGTCAAGGCGCACCGGCTGATCGCGCGCGCCAACAAGCTGGGGCTGGTGTGGGTCCACATCGAGGGCGAGATCGCGGCCCGCGTGGCGCTCGAAGAAGCGATTTGCGCCCGCTGCGGGCTGAAATTTTGCGAGGTCTCGCCCGATCTCGACGACGGCGCACTGCCGCTGCGCGGCCTCGTCGTGCTGGGCTCGCGTTTTCTGGAGCAGGCGCTCAGCGGCGACGAGCATGACATTATCGGCTTCGGGCACGGCCGCACGCCGTCCGCCTGCGTTCACCCGCCGCCGCATTTGCCTAAGCCGCGCGCCAAGCTGGTGTTTCTGCTCGGCGGCCTCACGCGCAGGCTCGCCGCCGCGCCCTACGACGTCATCCATCGGCTCGCCGAGCGCACGGGCGCGGAAGCCTATGTGCTGC
>JAJYDD010000084.1 GCA_021777795.1 Pseudomonadota bacterium
CCTCGATCCGCGCCAATATGCGCCCAAGATCGGCGATTACGTCGGCGCGCTGAAGCGCGGCGTCAAGGGCATGAAGATCGCCATCGTCTCCGAGGGCTTCGGCCACGCCAACAGCGAGGCCGACGTCGACGCCAGCGTGCGCGAGGCCGCCAAGCGCTTCGCCTCGCTGGGCGCCACCGTCGAGACCATCTCGCTGCCCGCGCATCTCATGGCGCCGGCGGTCTGGACGCCGATCGCGCTTGAGGGCCTGCAAGCGCAGATGATGAACGGCAACGGCATGGGCCACAACTGGAAGGGCCTCTACACCGTCAGCCTGCTCGACGCCCACGCCAACTGGCGCAACCGCGCCGACGACCTCTCCGACAGCCTGAAAATCTCGATGATGGTCGGGCAATATTTCCTCACCCACTACAACGGCCGCTTCTACGCCAAGGCGCAGAACATCGCGCGCCGCATCCGCGCCGCCTACGACCACGCGCTAGAGGATTTCGACCTGTTGCTGATGCCGACGCTGCCGGTGAAAGCGACGCCGCTGCCCCCCGCCGACGCGCCGCTGGCGCTCTATCTCCAGCGCGCCTTCGAGATGATCGGCAACACGGCGCCCTTCGACGTCACCGGACATCCCGCGATGAGCATTCCGTGCGGTCTCGGCGACGGCCTGCCGATCGGCGCCATGCTGATCGGCAAGCATTTCGACGAGGCGACGATCTACGCCGCCGCCGCCGCCTTCGAGGCCTCGGGGGACTGGAAGACGTTCTGACGCCTCGCGCCGGCATAAGCCTTGCTTGACTCGCAAACGTCGTGGTGAACATGATGTGAATTGCGTAAAATCTAGGCGGGTCCGGCGTGAGACAGTGCTTGACGACCTTCGACAAAAGGCCCGCCGAACGTCTCGACTATTGGCAGGACGTCGTCTGCAAGAAATATGTCGCGGCCTCGGCCGCGACCGATCTCGACAATGAGGATTTCAGCGCCAGCCTGACCAGCCGCGAACTGGGGCCGCTGACTGTCTCCGAGTTGGACGCGCCGCTGCATTTCTGGTCGCGCAAGGCCTCGCATGTGCGCAACGACGGACAGGAAGTGTTCATCGTCTCGCTCATCCGCAGCGGCGGCGGCGAACTCACCCAGCGCGGCCGGAGCGTGCGCCTGTCCGAAGGCGATCTGACGATCTACGATTCCTCCGCGCCGTTCGATTACGCGCTGCAAGCCAGCACCCAGCTCATCAAAATCCCCAAGCCCCTGCTGGAATCGAAGCTCGGCGACGCGCGCGACATCCTGGCCTGCAAGATCGAGCGCGGCGACCCGCTTTCGGCGATCCTCGGCGATCTCCTGACCCGGAGCCTGACGCTCGAACTTTCCGAGGAAAGCGGCGCCGTCGCCGCCAAGCGCCTGTCGGGCGCCATCGTCGATCTCGTCGCCGCCGTCTATGATCTCAAGCGCGAAACGAAGTCGTCCTCGGCGCCGCTGGAGAAGGTCATGCGCTACGCGCGCGCCCATCTCGACAGCGAGGATCTCGCGCCCGAACGGCTCGCCGCCGCCGGCGCCATTTCGGTGCGGACGCTCAACCGGCTATTCGGCGGCCTGGGCACGACGCCGATGCGCTGGGTGTGGGCGCAACGGCTGGAGGCGAGCCGCGTTTCGTTGGCGCAAGGCCAGGTCGCCTCTGTCACCGAGGCGGCTTTTGCGCACGGATTCAGCGAACTCGCCCATTTCAGCCGCAGCTTCAAGAAGGCCTTCGGCGTCAACCCGCATGAGATGTTGAAGCGATAGAGGCGCCTACAAGAGGCGCTTGACAAGCGCGCGGCGCGGCGCAATCATTTGCATACAAATGAATTCGTCGGCGTGGAAACAGATGTGCGTCCGCCTCCCCTTTGAGCGAACTCTCCGTCGGCGCGCCGCATGAGCGAGGCCGACGACAAGATCCGCTGCGACGCCTGCCCGGTGATGTGCTACATCCGGCCGGGGATGACAGGCGCCTGCGACCGCTACGCCAACGAGGGTGGCCTGCTGGTCCGCGTCGATCCCCATGTCATGCTCGACCGCACGCTTGAGCAGGGTGGCCGCGTCGCCGCCTTCGCCGGCGCCAGCGAGACCTGGAGCGGCGATATCGTCGGCGGTCCCCGCCATTTCGTCACGGCGATTGGCGCCGGCACCACTTATCCCGATTACAAGCCCGCGCCTTTCATCGTCTCGTCGCAAGTCGATGGCGTCGACATGGTGACGGTGGTGACGGAGGGCATCTACAGCTATTGCGGCGTCAAGCTGAAGATCGACACCGACCGGCATCTGGGCCCCGAATGCGCCATCGTGCGCGCCGAGGGCGAGCCTGTCGGCCATGTCACGACCAACGAATATGGCTCGCAGATGCTGTCGCTCGGCGGCGTCAACCATCTCACGCATGGCGGCAAGAAAGAGGGCCGCGTCACCTGCCAGACGCTGCTCGATCTCTGCAACGGCAATGCGGCTGAACTGACCGTGGACGGCGGCGCGACTGTCATCGTCGAGGCCGGCAAGCCGCCGATCGTCAACGGCCAGCTTGAGCAGCGGATGCGCGTCGGCTGCGGCTCGGCGACCATCGGCATGTTCGCGCGCCAATGGTTCGGCAAGGTCGATGAGGTGGTGGTGGTTGATGACCACATCACCGGCGTCCTCTCCGAGCATCAGGCCGGGAAATTGCTCGGCGCGCGCGAAACCGGCATCCGCATGAAGGGTCGGCGCTCGACGCCCGGCCGCTATTTCCACGTCGCCGAACCCGGCACGGGCTGGGGCGGCGCCGCCATCAGCGACCCCCTGGAGATCGTCGCCGGCTTCAACCCCAAGGTCGCCTGGCCCGGCATGACGATGCTGATGGTTTCGACCACCGGCGAGCAGCACGCCTTCTATCGCCTCAACGAAGACCTGAAGCCGATCCAGGAGGAACTGCCGGAGGCTTTGCGCCAATCGGTCGAGCGCGTGACCGAGAACTGCGAGCCGGCTTTGTGCTCGGTGCTGTTCATGGCCGGCGCCGGCGGCAGTTTGCGCGCCGGCGTCACCGAGAACCCGGTGCGGCTCACCCGTTCCGTGCGATCGGCGCTGACGACGGTGACCGCCGGCGGCGCGCCGGTTTATGTCTGGCCCGGCGGCGGCATCACCTTCATGGTCGATGTGACGCTGCTGCCGAAGAACGCCTTCGGCTATGTGCCGACGCCGGCCATCGTCGCGCCGATCGAATTCACTCTGCGGCTCGACGATTACGCCGCGCTCGGCGGCCATATCGACGAGGTGCGCCCGCTCGCCGAGGTGCTGGCGCGGCGCGAAGAGCGCGCGACCAACGTGTTCGTCGATGGCGTTGTCGCGCGGGGGCGCGGTTGACCGGGCGCGCGCAAATCGTCGCGCTGCCCGACGGGCGCCGGCATTTCCACGACGGGCCGATCGACCTCATCCTGGAGGCGTCGGGGCCTGGGGCTTCGCGCGCTTACGAGGCCGCCGCCGCCCGCTTCGTGACCGTGCTTGACGAGCTTTGCGGGGAACTGCCGCGCCTGCGCACAGCCAGCGGCCGCTGGCCGGAGGGCGTCGTCGCGCGCCGCATGGCGGATGCGGTCGCGCCCTTCGCGCAAACGCGCTTCCTGACGCCGATGGCCGCCGTCGCCGGCGCCGTGGCGGAGGAGGTTCTCGCCGCGATGACTGGGGCCGCGCCGCTGACGCGCGCCTATGTCAACAACGGCGGCGACATCGCGCTGCATCTTAGCTCCGGCGCCTCTTTCGCCATCGGCCTCGTCGCGCGTCCTGACCGCCCTGCCCTGTTCGGCAAGGCGCGCATCACAGCGGAGGATTCCGCGCGCGGGATCGCCACATCCGGCTGGCGCGGACGCAGTTTTTCGCTCGGGCTCGCCGATTCCGTCACCGTCATCGCCCGCACGGCGTCGTCAGCCGACGCGGCGGCGACGCTGATCGCCAACGCCGTCGATTTGCCCGGCCATCCCGCCGTCACCCGCGCTCCGGCCCGTTCCCGCGATCCGCAAAGCGATCTCGGCGACCGGTTGGTGACGCTCGCCGTCGGCCGCCTGCGCGACGACGAAATCACGCAAGCGCTCGACGCCGGCGCGCGCGACGCCGGACTCTGGCTCGGGCGCGGCCTGATCGAGGCCGCCGCGCTCAGCCTGTGCGGGCAGACGCGCCTTGTCGCGGCCGATCCCGCCCTCTACAGCCAGTTCGTGAAGGAGCCGCAATATGCCCTCGGTTGACCTGCGCAAGCGCGCGCTCCAGATCGAGGAGGTGTTCCACGAGGGCGGCCCGGCGGCGAAAATTCCCTATCGCCGCGCGGCCATCCTCGCCGTCATCAGGAACCCTTTCGCCGGCCGCTATGTCGAGGACATCGTCAGCTTCTCCGACGATCTGAAGCCGCTCGGCCTCGCAATGGCGAAGGCGCTGATCGACGCGCTCGGCGGCGATCCCAAAGCCATCGAGGGCTATGGCAACGGCGCCATCGTCGGCGCGGCCGGCGAGATCGAGCATGGCGCGCTCTGGCATGTGCCCGGCGGTTATGCGATGCGCGAGGCGCTCGGCGGCGCGCTCGCCATCGTGCCCTCGGCCAAGAAGGTCGCCGGCGTTGGCGCGAGGCTCGACGTGCCGATCACCCATATCGACGCTTCCTACGTGCGCTCGCATTTCGACTCCATAGAGGTCGGTCTGGTTGATGCGCCGCGCGCGGACGAGATGTTGCTGGCCCTCGCCATGACCTGCGGGCCGCGCGTCCACAACCGCGCCGGCGGGTTGAAAGCCTCCGAGATCAAAGCCAGGGACGGTCTCCGATGAAAGCCAGGATTCGCAAGCTCGCGGTGTTTCTTGAGGAGACGCACGAGGAAGGCGGCCGCGCCGTGACGCCGCCGACCCGCCGCGCCGCCGCCGTCGCCGTCATCGAGAACCCGTTCGCGGGCCGCTATGTCGAGGATCTCGGCGAGTTGATGGACATTGGCGAGGAGTTGGGCGGCCTGCTGACCGAGAAGGCCATCGCGGCGCTCGGCATTCCCGGCGAGCGCGCCGAGAGCTATGGCAAGGCCGCCGCCGTCGGCGAGAACGGCGAGTTGGAGCACGCGGCCGCGATCCTGCACCCGAAGCTCGGCGCGCCGGTGCGCAAGGCGCTGGTCAAGGGCGCGGCGCTGATCCCGTCTTCAAAGAAACGCGGCGGGCCCGGCGTGGCGCTCGACATCCCGCTCGGCCACAAGGACGCGGCCTTCGTGCGTAGCCATTTCGACGGCATGGAGGTGCGGCTCAACGATGCGCCGCGCGCCAACGAGATCATGGTGGCGGTCGCCGTCACCGATTCCGGCCGCCCGCATCCGCGCGTCGGCGGCTTGAAAAAAGACGAGATCAAAGGCGTCGATGGGTTGAGGTAGGAGGGTCGCAACATGGCTTGGCATTCAGGTATTCTTTCGGCCGCATTGTTGGCGGCGGCGCTCGGCGGCGCGCCCGCATGGGCCGATGACACAATCAAGATCGGCGAGATCAACTCTTATTCGGCGTTGCCTTCGTTTACCGCCCCTTATCGCAAGGGCTGGGAGCTGGCGCTCGACCAGATCAACGCCGCCGGCGGCGTCGATGGCAAAAAGCTGGAAGTTATCTCCAAGGACGACGGCGGCAAGCCCGCCAATGCGGTGACGGAGGCCAACGAACTCGTCGAGAGCGACCATGTCGCGATGCTGGCGGGCACGTTCTTCTCCAACATCGGCCTTGCCGTCTCCGATTTCGCCAAGCAGAAGAAAGTGCTGTTCCTGGCCGCCGAGCCGCTGACCGACGCCATCACACTAACGAAGGGCAATCGCTACACCTTCCGCCTGCGCCCCTCCAACTACGAGCAGGCGGCGATGCTGGCGGAAGAAGCCGCCAAGCTGCCGGCGAAGAAATGGGCGACCATCGCGCCCAACTATGAATATGGACAATCGGCGGTGGCGGTGTTCAAGGCGCTGCTGTCGAAGGCGCGGCCTGATATCCAGTGGGTCGGCGCGCAATGGCCGCCACAGGGCAAGATCGACGCTGGCGCCGTCGTCGAGGCCATCGCCAAGACCCAGCCGGACGCCATCCTCAACGTCTGTTTCGGCCCCGATCTCGTCAAGCTGGTGCGCGAGGGCGAAACGCGCGGCCTGTTCAAGGGCCGCACCGTCGTCAGCTTCCTGACCGGCGAGCCGGAATATCTCGACCCCCTGAAGGATGAGACGCCGACGGGCTGGATCGTCACCGGCTATCCCTGGAACAACGTGTCGATCCCCGATCACGCGGCGTTCCTGAAAGCCTATCAGGACAAATATCACGATTACCCGCGCCTCGGCTCGGTGGTCGGCTATTCGACGATCAAGGCCGCCGCCGCGATCATCGCCAAAGCGAAATCGACCGACACCGACAAAATGATCGCCGCCGCCGAGGACGTGAAGTTCGCAACGCCCTTCGGCGAGGTGACGTTCCGCAAAATCGACCATCAATCGACGCTCGGCGCCTTCGTCGGCAAGACGGCGCTGAAAGACGGCAAGGGCATAATGACGGATGTCGTCTTCCACGACGGCGCCGGCTACCTGCCGCCCGAGGCGATGGTGAAGGCAGAGCGGCCGAAGGATTGAGCGCACTTCCCTCTCAGTCACGGTCGGGCTTGTCCCGGTCCTCCGCCTAGGCGCGCGCGTTCGCGCCTAGGCGTCGATGTTTGCAATCCATTCGCCAGGCTCACGTTTGGCGCCACAGCGTCATGTCCGGGACGAGCCCGGGCATGACGCGGACAGGGCGGCTCCCACTATGCTAATTCCAATCATGACGGGCGGCGACGCCGCATGACGCCATGAGCTTCTACGTCGTCCAGTTCATCACCGGGCTCGCCAGCGCCTGCTCGCTGTTTCTCGTCGCCAGCGGCTTGTCGATCATCTTCGGCGTCACACGCATCGTCAATTTCGCGCATGGCGCCTTTTATATGCTGGGCGCCTATGTCGCCTATACCGCGATCGAGCGGCTCGGGCCGGCGCTCGGCTTCTGGCCTGCGGCGCTGCTGGCCTGCGTCGCGGTGGCCGCGATCGGCGCCCTCGTCGAGATGACGCTGCTGCGTCGTATCTATGATGCGCCGGAGCTGTTCCAACTGCTCGCCACCTTCGGCGTGACGCTGGCGGTGGAAGATTTGGTGCTGCTGATCTGGGGCCCCAACGAATTGCTCGGCCCCCGCGCGCCCGGCTTCAAGGGCGCCGTGCCGATCCTCGGCCAGTTGTTCCCGACCTACGACCTGTTGCTGATCGGCCTTGCGCCCGTGGTGCTGATCGCGCTTTGGCTGTTGTTCCGGCGCACGCATTGGGGCGTGCTGGTGCGTGCGGCGACGCAGGATCGCGAGATGGCGGCGGCGCTCGGCGTCAACCAGAAATGGCTGTTCACCAGCGTTTTCGCGCTCGGCGTCTTTCTGGCCGCGCTCGGCGGCGCCTTGGCGTTGCCACGCGAGGCCGCCAGCCACGACATGGATATGTCGGTCATCCTGGAATCGCTGGTCGTCGTCGTCATCGGCGGCCTCGGCAGTCTGCCCGGGGCCTTTCTCGCCGCCGTGCTGGTCGCCGAACTCAACGCCTTCGGCATCCTGGTGCTGCCTGGCGTGTCGATGGCGCTGTCCTTCGTGGTCATGGCGCTGGTGCTGGTCGTGCGCCCCTGGGGCCTGCTCGGCAAGCCCGAGGCGCTGTCGCGGCCGCCGACGGGCGCGGGCGCGACGCGCTGGCGTCCGCTTGATACGCGCGGCCGGCTCGCGGTTGTGCTGGCGCTGGCGCTCGTCGCGGCGCTGCCGCTGGTTGGCGGGCCTTATGCGCTGAATGTCGCCAGCGAGCTTGCGATTTTCGCGCTGTTCGCGGCGAGCCTGCATTTCCTGGTTGGCGGCGCCGGCCTCGTCTCCTTTGGCCATGCCGCCTATTTCGGGCTCGGCGCCTATGGCGCGGCGCTGGCGGTCAAGACGCTGGGCCTCGGCATGGCGCCGGCCATCGGCTGCGGCGTGCTGCTGGCGCTGGCCGGCGGCATCGTGTTCGGCTGGTTCTGCGTGCGGTTGACCGGCGTGCATTCGGCGATGCTGACGCTCGCCTTCTCGCAGGTCGTCTGGTCGGTCGCCTTCCAATGGACCGACGTCACCGGCGGCGACAACGGGATCATCGGCGTCTGGCCGGCGGCCTGGGCGGCGAGCCCGCAGCGCTTCTTCTGGCTCTGCCTTGCCGTCTGCGCCCTCGCGGCGGGGCTGTTGCGGGTCATCCTGTTCTCGCCCTTCGGCTATGCGCTGCGGGCGCTGCGTGACAGCGAGCCGCGCGCGGCCACCATCGGCATCGCCCGCCAGCCGATGCAATGGGCGGGCTTCGCGCTCGCCGCCGCCTTCGCGGGGCTGGCGGGCGCGCTCTACGCCTTCCTCAAGGGCAGCGTATTCCCCGACACGCTCGGGATTCCCTTGTCCATCGACGGCCTCGTGATGGTGCTGGTCGGCGGCGTCGACACCATCTCGGGCGGAATCGTCGGCGCGGTGCTGTTCCGGGGCTTGTCGATCTGGACGATCAGCCACACCGATTATTCGCGCCTCGTCGATGGCGCGCTCATCGTCGCGCTGGTGCTCATGTTCCCGCGCGGGCTCATCGGCACGATCTCCGCGAGGTTCAAGCGATGACGGCGCTGCGGGTCGAGCGGCTGGCCAAATCCTATCGCGGCTTTATGGCGGTGAAGAACGTCTCGTTTTCGCTTGAAGCCGGCGAGATGCTGGCGCTCATCGGCCCCAACGGCGCCGGCAAGACCACCTGCTTCAACATGATAAACGGCCAGATCGCGCCGACCTCCGGCGAGATCCACATCTTCGAGCGCCGCGCCGACGGTCTCGGCCCACGCGCCATCGGCCGGCTCGGCGTCGGGCGCACCTTCCAGGTCGCGGCGACCTTCGCCTCGATGAGCCTCGTGGAGAACGTGCAGACCGCGCTGCTCGCCCGTCACGGCGAGCTTTGGCCGTCGCTGCGCTCGGCCGTGCGCCGCCGACGCGACGAGGCGCTCGCCATCCTCGCCCTCGTCGGCATGGCCGATGACGCCGACCGGCTGACCGCCGAGATCGCCTATGGCGACGTCAAGCGCCTCGATCTGGCGATGGCTTTGGCCAGCGAGCCGCGCCTGCTGCTGATGGACGAACCCGCCGCCGGCATGAGCCCGAGCGAGCGGCGCGGCCTGATGGCGCTCACTGAGCGGCTGGCGCGCGAGCGCGGCATCGGCGTGCTGTTCACCGAGCACGACATGGACGTGGTGTTCGGCCACGCCGACCGGCTGTTGGTGCTCAACCGCGGCCAATTGATCGCCGACGGCAAGCCCGAGGACGTGCGCGCGCGCCAGGACGTGCGCGACATCTACCTCGGCGCCGGCTCGCTGGAGGGCGGCTCGCGATGAGCAACGGCCTCACCGTGCAGAACTTGAGCGCCTATTACGGCCGCGCCCGCGCGCTGTTCGATGTCTCGCTCGACGTCGCGCCGGGCGAGGCGGTAGCTTTGATCGGGCGCAACGGCGCCGGCAAGTCCACCACCTTCCGCGCCATTCTCGGGTTGATGAAATCGCGTGGCGGCGCCGTCCATTTCGACGGCCAGGACCTTGCGCGGATGCCGACCCACGCCATCGTGCGCTTAGGGCTAGGCTATGTGCCGGAGGACCGGCGCATCTTCTCCGACCTCACGGTGGCCGAGAACCTCAGCGTCGGGCGCCGCCCGGCGCGGGCGGGCGAGGCGTGGACGCCGGAGCGGCTGTACGAGATTTTCCCCAATCTCGCCGAATTGCGCCATCGCGCCGGCGCCCGCATGTCCGGCGGCGAGCAGCAGATGCTTTCGATCGCCCGCACGCTGATGGGCAACCCGTCGATGCTGCTGCTCGACGAGCCCTCGGAGGGCCTGGCGCCGCGCATCGTCGAGCAGATGATCGAGGCCATCGCCCGGATGAAGCGGGAGGGCCTGGGGATGCTGGTGGCCGAGCAGAATCTCGCCTTCGCCCGCCTCGTCGCCGAGCGCGTCTATGTCATCGAGAAAGGCGCGGTGCGCTTTTCCGGCACGATGGCGGAGTTCGACGCCGCCCCGCACGTGCGCGACGCCTATCTGGCGCTATGAGATACCGGCTCGACGATCAGGTCGGCTTCGTGCTGCGCCAGGCGCACCAGCGCCACGCCGCTCTGTTCTCGTCGCTGATGATCGAGGGCCTGACGGCGATGCAATGGGCGGCGATGGCCAAGCTCGCGGAGGTGGGCGCCTGCTCACAGAACCTCCTCGGCCGGCACACCGCGATGGATGCGGCGACGATCAAGGGCGTCATCGACCGCCTGACCGCGCGCGGCCTCGTCCGCGCCGTCGCCGACGCCGAGGACGCGCGCCGCCGCCTCATCGACCTCACGCCGGAAGGGGCCGAGCTTTGCGCCCGCGCCGCGCCGCTGGCGCACGAGATTACCGCCCGCACGCTGGCGCCGCTGAGCGAGGACGAGCGCGAGTTGCTGGTGGCGCTGCTGAAGCGGCTGGGGTGAGGCAGCCTGGACTGTATGCAAATGGCTCCGCGTCGCGCAGTCGCAGGCGATGCCCGCTACCGGAGCACCCACTCTCCCGTCGCCTTGATGGCTGCGTGCATCGCATCGGGCGCCATGTCGATGTTTCCGGGCCACGCGACGGCGCCGTCATCGACAAAGGCCCGCGCAAATAGCGTGGGATTTTTGAGCGCTTCGAACACGCCTTTCAAATGCGAAGTCTCGAACTGTACGAGGCCGACAGTCCCATCGGCAAAAGAAACTTTCAGCGTCAAAGGCGCCACGGCTTCGACGTCGATAACGTCCCAGTCGACCACGGATTTCATTTCAACGGCTCTATAGGTTTGGGTTGCTGCTTTTCTTCGCACAGCCGCCAGTTCTCAAGAAGTTCGTCCCGATGAAGCTCCGCCCAATCCAGGGCGAGTTCCAACGCCCTGCGCGGCAAATTTCCTTCGGACAACGTAAGGGACTGGATGTCTATGATAGCCTTGTACTCTGCGTACTGCACATGGAAGTGCGGCGGCGCGTGGTCGTTGAAAAACATTCTAATGAGAATCCCATAGAAGGCGCTGATAGTCGGCAAGCGCGATTTCCTTGCGTGGCAGCGTCACCGGAACGACGCTCGCTCCTTGGGGCGGTATGTAACCGTGAAATTTCGCATAAGGCCTGTCTGGGGATTAGCCCTGCGCGGCCATCCCGAAACAAACCTGAAGGTCGTCAGCGTGGCCAATCCCTTCCCTATCGCTATTGATTGACGCAACCGCCATGCGTTCTTCGCTTATCTTAGCGCAATCGCGAGGGCGCGGCGAGTGGGGTTCGTCGCTGACGATAAAGGGGCCCTCGGCGCCGGTGAGCGGCGCATATTGGTCGTCCCGCCGCAGCGGCTCAATTACCCGACGTTCACTTGGCCATGATCGCCGGCGCCTTGTCGGCCGGCGGCGTGTTGCGGCTGCGCTGCGTTTTCACAACGCCATCGATGATCGTCATGCCGACGCCCGGCAGATCGCCGACGCGCACGCAATCGAGCATCGTCTTGCCGGCGGAATGTTGCGCCCGGTCGAGGAAGACGAAATCGGCGGATTTGCCGACCTCGATCAACCCGCAATCGAGTTCGCGCATCCGCGCAGTGTTGCCGGTGGCGAAGCAGAACGCGATCTCCGGCGCCACCTCGCCGAGCGAGGACAGCATGGAAATCATGCGCAAAATGCCGAGCGGCTGCACGCCCGAGCCCGCCGGCGCGTCGGTGCCGAGAATCACCCGCTCCAACTGGCCGATCTCCTTGGCGGTGCGCAGCGTGTAGAGCGCCGAACGCTCGTTGCCGTTGTGGACGAGTTCCAGCCCGCGTCCGCAGCTTTCGCACAGGCAGCGGATCTGATCGTCGGG
>JAJYDD010000085.1 GCA_021777795.1 Pseudomonadota bacterium
CTGGTAGCGAAGGATTGGAGCGATAGCCCCACATCGGTGAAAATATCACAATTCTGGGTTGAAAGTTGACCTCAGTTGCACGCAAAGGTCAAAATGAGGGGATTCCTGAGGAAGTAACCCCGAATTTGTGCGTAGCTGGGCGTTTTGGGCTCTAACGTCCAATCGTAGAAGACATTGCCGAGTCTGGCATCAGGAATCCGATATCTGAGGCCATCATCCGTCGTCTCGTTGGCGCGATCGTTAATTGTGATATTTTGACCGACTCCATACGGAACACGGTTCCACGAAAATAGGTCGCGAAGTTCCCGCCGGACTTTCATATCAACAAAATTGCCGATGGCTTCCTCCCGCGACAACCGAATCCGAAGCTGGTCGACGTCCGCCTTCTTCACCGCTTCGTCGTAAGCCCTGTCGACAGCATCCTTCAAGAACATCAGCGTCTCGCCCTGCAAAGGCCCGATGTCGCCGTTCTTGGTATAATAGAGAGCCGCCAGTTTCATCCGCAAGCCGTCGATCAGATTCGTGCGGCCCTGCCACGAAAGACCGGCGATGCCGCCTTCGGGAAGCAGTTCCTCGTCAGCAAAAGACGGATCTAGATGCTTTATTTCTTCGGCGAGCGCGTTATACTGGCCCATCGTCGCTTCCAGGTTGGCGGCGTCTGCGGCTTCACTGAAGCCGACGAAAGCGTCCACGGGCGCCAACAGGATTTCCGCCGCCGAACTCGCCCGCAGGCCCGGAAAAATGTCTTCGAGTGTTCGGACTTCGGGCGAAGGCTCGCTCGCGGGGCGGGACTCCTCGGTCGGGCCGCCTCCCGTCAGCGTGATCTGCGGCCTGTCAGTTTCCGGTCTATAAACGCCGTCGCTGATTGGCGGCTTGGCCTCGTTCTCGCGGCCAGACGACGAGTTCGACGGCGAGACGTCGCCGCCATCCTGGTTCGTCCATTGGCCACCGCCTGAATTCCCCGCCGGGTTGCGGGGCTGGTTTCGCCACGCACCCCCCCCATTTGACAAACCCGGCGTTGCGCTTCGGGTCGGCGCGATCCACTGCGGCGCTCGCAAGCCAGAGATCGGCGAGATCCAACGCTGCTCTGGCGCCAGCAAGTGCGCGCTCAACGCGGAGCGTCGCACCTATTAAATCTTCGAGGCTTCCGCGCTCCGGCCTCTCCTCGTTACCGAAACCGAAGCCGACTTGCTCCGCAGGCGCAGGCCCAAAGCCAGCGCCAAAGGAGAAGTTGCGAGCATTGGATGGTGGAAGAACGTTCATCAGGGACCGCATTCGGAAATGCAGAAAGTACGTTCACGTTTTGTTCGATTTTCAAGAAATTCCGAACTTGGCGCGCTGTTAGGCCAAAAAGGCCTCCCCCGAATCCTGCGCCAGCGACCCCTCCCGCCCACCGGCAGTCCTGGCGGGAAGGGAAGGCAGTCCTCGGCCGATCCCGGCGCCCTACCCCACCTTCACCACCACTTTGCCCAGCGCCTTGCGGCCGGCGACCCAGGCGATGGCCGCGCCGCTCTCAGCGAGCGGAAATTCCTTCGACACGCGCGGCCGGATCGCGCCTTTTTCGTAGAGCGCGAACAATTCGCGGGTGTTGGCGGCGTTGGCGCGCGGATCGCGGGCGGCGAAAGCGCCCCAGAACACGCCGACCACCTGGCAGGATTTCAGCAGCGTCAGGTTGAGCGGCAGCTTGGCGATGCCCTGCGGGAAGCCGATGACGAGAAACCGCCCCTCCCACGCGATCGCCCGCAGCGAGGCCTCGGTGTAGTCGCCGCCGACGGCGTCATAGATCACGTCCGCGCCCTTCTCGCCGCAGGCGCTCTTGAAGGCCTCCGCCAGCTTCTTGCGGCCGTCGGCGTCGAAGGGGCCGCTCGGATAGACGAGACCCTCGTCGGCGCCCCAGCTCTTGGCGGCGTCCACCTTCTCCTGCGACGAGGCGGCGGCGATCACCCGCGCGCCCATCGCCTTGCCGAGTTCCACCGCCGCCGAACCGACGCCGCCGGCAGCGCCCAGCACCAGCAGCGTGTCGCCGGGCTTCAGCGCCGCGCGGTCCTTCAGCGCGTAATAGGAGGTGCCATAGGTCATCAGGAAGGCGGCGGCCTCGTCGAACGGCATCGCGTCGGGGATCGGCATGATGCGCCGCACTTCGCAGGCAACCTTCTCCGCCATGCCGCCCCAGCCGGTGGAGGCCAGCACCCGCTGGCCCGGCTCCAGGCCGGAAACGCCCTCGCCCACCGCCTCGATAACCCCCGCGACCTCGCCGCCTGGCGAGAACGGCCGCGCCGGCTTGAACTGGTAGCGATCCTCGATGATGAGCGTGTCGGGGAAATTGACCCCACAGGCGGAAACCCGAATCAGCGCCTCGCCCTTGCGCGGAACCGGGTCCGGCATGTCGGCGAGTTCGAGCGTCTCGGGCCCGCCGGCGGCGCGGCTCACAACGGCTTTCATGGGGTGTCTCCGAAAGTGTCAGGTGATGGTCTGGCCACCGTCGATGACGATGGTCTGGCCGGTCATGTAGGCGCCGGCTTGGGCGGCGAGGAACACGGCCGCGCCGGCGATCTCGTCGGGTTCGCCGATGCGTCGCAACGGCGTGCGCGCGTTGGAGGCTTTCAGCGTCTCGGGGTTCTCCCACAGAGCGCGGGCGAAATCGGTCTTGATGAGGCCCGGCGCGATGCAGTTGACGCGCACATTGTCGGGCCCGAACTCGACCGAGAGATTGCGGGCGAGGCTGAAATCGGCGGCTTTCGAGATGTTATAGGCGCCGATGATGGCGTTGCCCTTGAGGCCGCCGATCGAGGAGACGATGACGATGGCGCCGTCCTTGCGCGCCCGCATCGCCGGGGCGACCATGCTTATCAGCCAATGGTTGGAGATGATGTTGTTGTCGAGAATCTTGCGGAACTGGTCGTCGGCGATGCCGGCGAGCGGGCCATAATAGGGATTGCTGGCGGCGTTGCAGACCAGAATGTCGATCTGGCCGAAGGCCTCGACGGTCTCGTCGGCGAGGCGCTGGAGATCGTCTTTCGAGGAGATGTTGGCGGGTATCGCCAGCGCCCGGCCGGCGCCGTGGCGGGCGTTGATGCTAGCGGCGACCTCCTCGCAAGCCGGCGCCTTGCGCGAGGAGACGACGACCTTCGCGCCATGTTCGGCCAGCCGCTCGACGATGGCGCGGCCAATGCCGCGCGAGGAGCCAGTGACGACGGCGGTTTTGCCAGTGAGATCGAACAGGGTCATGAGCGCGCCTCCGAAGCGCCACATTAAAGGCGCCGACCGCGATAAGCAAAGCGCGCGGAATCGCAGGCCATTTATGGAGACGCAGCGACCGCCCAGCCGACGAGCGTGGTCGGACACCAGCGCGCTTTCCTTCTGGCGACGCGGCCCTCGCGATCCTCCGCGCTATAATCGCGCGGCTCGGCGGCGCGGGAGAAGCGCGCGCGGTCCTCCAGCGCATCGACGTTGATGACGCTCCACACGCGCTCGCCCTCGGCCAGCGTCATCGCGACATAGACGCCGCAACGCCGACACAGGACCTGCTCGGAGGTTCGCAGGCCGAACGTGTATCTTTGAAGCTGTTGCGGCTCCGCCGCCGTCAGCGTGACAAGCGCTTTCGGGTCGGAAAACGCTCTCGCATTGTGCTTGCGGCAGAACGAGCATTGGCAGGCGCCCAGCACCTGTTCTTCGGGCGGCCGGTCGGACGACAATGCAACGCGTATGGCGCCGCAATGGCATTGGCCCTGGAAGATCATGGCGCCACGAAACCCACGAGATCGTCCATCGTCCGCCCGATCCCCTCCGGCGCGACGCCGAGCCGCTCCAGCGGCGCTTGCGCGCGGTTGATCCAGAAAGCGCGATAGCCGAACCACGCCGCGCCCGCCGCGTCCCAGCCGTTGGACGATACGAACACGAGGTTTTGAACGGGCGCGCCGAAAGCGTCGGGCGCCAATTGATAGGCCTCCGGCGCAGTCTTGAACTTGCGCACCCGTTCGACGCTCAGTACATGGGCGAACAGAGGCGCGATTCCGGCCGCCGTCAGCGCCTTGTGCAGCATCGCCTCGTTGCCGTTGGAGAGCACGGCGAGTCTCAGCCCCTTCGCGTGCAGCGCCGCCAGCGCGGCGGGAACCTCCGGATGCGCCGGCAGGCGCTCGTAAATCCGCATCAGTTCGTCGCGCGCCGCCGCCGTCAGCGCCGCCTTCTCGAACTCGCAGGCGTAATCGAGCGCGTCGCCGGTGATCTCCCAGAAATCCGCGTAATGGCCGCTCATCGTGCGCAGGCGCGAATATTCGATCTGCTTGTCGCGCCAGCGCGTCGCCAGCGCGCGACCCTTAGCGGGAAACAGCGCCTCCAGCCGCGCCTCGACGGCGTACACGTCGAGCAGGGTTCCATAGGCGTCGAAGACGATTCCGGCGATTTGATCGGTCATGCGCAATTGTGCCTCAACTATCGAGCCTATTCAATCCCGCAGCGACGCCGCCCGCCTCCCCCGCGCGGCGCACGATCTCGCAGATCTCGCGCAGCGGCTTGGCGAGCGGGCTCGATTTGCGCCAGATCATGCCGATGGTGCGCGAAGGCTGGGGCGCGGCGAACCGCGTCACCGCCACCGGCGCCGAGCGAACTTCCACCGCTACCGCCATCGCGGGGATCAGCGTCACGCCGAGCCCGGCGCCGACCATCTGCACCAGCGTCGATAGGGAACTCGCCGCCAGCGTCTCGCGCGGATAGAGCGGGTTCTGCCCGCACACCGACAAGGCCTGATCGCGCAGGCAATGGCCCTCCTCCAGCAGCAGCAGCCGCGCCTCGCGCAGATTTTCGAGCGCCGGCGGCGGCGCGGCGGCCTCGGAGCGCGCCCGCACCAGCAAGAACTCCTCGCAAAACAGCGCCGTCGCCTCGAAACCCGCCACCGGCAGCGCCACGATGGCGGCGTCGATGCGGCCCTGCTGAAGTTCCTCAGCCAGCCGTTCGGTGATGGTTTCACGCACATGCACGTCGAGTTCGGGGTAAGCCTCCGTGAGGTCGTGCATCACCGAGGGTAGGATATAGGGGCCGACCGTCGGGATCACGCCGAGGCGCAGCCGCCGCAGCGGCCGATGCGAGGCGGCGAGCCCGTCGAGTTCGTCGATGGAGGCGAGAATTCCGCCGACCCGCTCGGCCAGCGCCTCGCCGAGGTCGGTCATCCGCACCTGCCGGGCGCCGCGCTCGAACAAAGCCGCGCCGAACTTCTCCTCCAGTTCCTTGATCTGCTCGGAAAGCGCCGGCTGCGAGATCGCGCACGCCCCCGCCGCGCGGCCGAAATGGCGGTGGCGGACGAGCGCGTCGAAATAACGCAATTGGCGCAGGGTGAGATGCAGCATAGGCTGAACCTATCGGTACGATCAAAAAATGCAACTTTTGGCGATGGATCGCCCGTGCTAGTGCAAAGCCGACGCCGGTTTCCTTTCTGACGGAGATCAAAGCGATCTCCCTCGGAGGCGTGCGGGAAACTCGGACCCTATCAGGAGGACAGCATGACCGACCCAACCGAGAGCGCCGGCAAATGCCCGGTCGCGCATGGCGCGCGCACCGGCAAGAACAACCAGCAGTGGTGGCCGAACCAGCTCAACCTCGCGATGCTGACCCAGCAGTCCGAATTGAGCAACCCTTTGCCGAAGGGTTTCAACTACGCCGAGGCGTTCAAGAAACTCGACCTCGACGCAGTTATCAAGGACCTCACCGCGCTGATGACGGATTCGCAGCCGTGGTGGCCGGCGGATTTCGGCCATTACGGCCCGTTCTTCATCCGCATGGCCTGGCATTCGGCCGGCACCTACCGCGTCGGCGACGGGCGCGGCGGCGCCTCCTCGGGTTCGCAGCGTTTCGCGCCGCTCAATTCCTGGCCGGATAACGTCAATCTCGACAAGGCGCGCCGCCTGCTGTGGCCGATCAAACAGAAATACGGCAAGAGCCTGTCCTGGGCGGATCTGATGATCCTGACCGGCAATGTCGCGCTGGAATCGATGGGCTTCAAAACCTTCGGTTTCGCGGGCGGCCGCGAGGACGTCTGGGAGCCGGAGATGGACATTTTCTGGGGTCCGGAAGGCGAATGGTTGGCCGACGAGCGCTACAGCGGCGACCGCGACCTCTCCAACCCGCTCGGCGCCGTGCAGATGGGCCTCATCTACGTCAACCCGGAAGGACCGAACGGCAAGCCCGACCCCGTCGCCGCCGCGCGCGACATCCGCGAAACGTTCATGCGCATGGCGATGAACGACGAGGAGACCGTCGCGCTCATCGCCGGCGGCCACACCTTCGGCAAGACCCACGGCGCCGCCAATCCGAAAGAATTCGTCGGCGCGGAGCCGGAAGGCGCCGATGTCGAGGAACTCGGCCTCGGCTGGAAGAACAAATACGAATCGGGCTTCGGCGCGCACACCATCGGCTCGGGCCTTGAAGTCACCTGGACCACGACGCCGGTGAAGTGGAGCAACAATTTCTTCGACAACCTGTTCAAGTTCGAATGGGAGCTGACCAAGAGCCCCGCCGGCGCCTGGCAGTGGCAACCCAAGAACCACGCCGGCGACGGCACCGTGCCCGACGCTCACGATCCCTCCAAGAAGATCGCGCCGAACATGCTGACGACGGACCTGTCGCTGCGCTTCGACCCGGCTTACGAGAAGATTTCGCGCGACTTCCACGCCCACCCGGAGAAGTTCGCCGACGCCTTCGCGCGCGCCTGGTACAAGCTGACGCATCGCGACATGGGCCCGCTGTCGCGCTACCTCGGCAAGCTCGTGCCGAAGGAAACGCTGATCTGGCAAGACCCGATCCCGGCGCATCCCGCGCCCAGCGAGAGCGACATCGCCGCGCTCAAGCAGAAGATCGCAGCCTCCGGCCTAAGCGCAGCCGAACTCGTCAAGACCGCCTGGGCCTCGGCCTCGACCTTCCGCGGCTCCGACAAGCGCGGCGGCGCCAATGGCGCGCGCATCCGCTTGGCGCCGCAGAAGGACTGGGAAGTCAACGATCCCGCCGAACTCGCCAAGGTTCTCGGCAAGCTCGGAGAGATCAGGGGAAGCTCGAAAATCTCGCTCGCCGATCTCATCGTGCTCGCCGGCAATGTCGGCGTCGAGATGGCGGCCAAGGCCGGCGGCTACGATGTGAAGGTTCCCTTCACGCCGGGGCGCGGCGACGCGACGGAGGCGGAGACCGACGCCGATTCCTTCAAATGGCTGGAGCCGAAGGCCGACGGCTTCCGCAACTGGTATCCGCAGGACGCTGGCACGCCTTCGGACGAGCTGCTGATCGACCGCGCGCAACTGCTGACGCTCAACATCCCCGAGATGACGGTGCTGTTCGGCGGCCTGCGCGCCATCGGCGCCAACACGGGCGGCGCCAAGCACGGCGTGTTGACCGCCAAGCCCGGCGCCTTGAGCAACGATGTGTTCGTCAACCTGCTCAGCATGGATGTGGCCTGGGCGCCGTCGGGGACGCAAAAGGGCGTCTACGAGGCGCGCGACCGCAAGACGGGTCAGATCAAGTGGACCGCGACGCGCGTCGATCTCTTGTTCGGCTCCAACTCGCAATTGCGCGCGCAGGCCGAGGCGTTTGCGGAGAACGACGCCAAGCAGGCCTTCATCGACGCCTTCGTCGCCGCCTGGGTGAAGGTGATGAACCTGGATCGCTTCGACGTGAAGTGAAGTCGGATTGAAGGAGGGCCGCCCCGTGAGGGGCGGCCCTGTTTGTTTGGCAAGCACGCCGCCGACCCACGCAGGATTTCGCGCCTTTGGCCTGCCTTCTTACAAAATAAACCGGCTCAAATCCGCATTGTCGGCGAGATCGCCGACGTGGCTCTCCACGAACGCGCCGTTGATCTCGATGCGCTCGCCCGCCCGATCCGGCGCAGTGAAGCTTACGTCGTCGAGCACGCGCTCCATCACCGTCTGCAAGCGCCGCGCGCCGATGTTCTCGACCGTGCCGTTGACCTTGGCGGCGATGCGGGCAATGGCCAAAATCGAATCCTCGGTGAACGCGAGATCGACGCCCTCGGCCTGCAACAACGCCTCATATTGCTTGATGAGGCTGGCCTCGGTGTCGGTGAGGATGCGGCGGAAATCGTCCTCGGTCAGCGACGCCAGTTCGACGCGGATCGGCAATCGTCCCTGCAATTCCGGCAACAGGTCGGATGGCTTGGCGACATGAAAGGCGCCCGACGCGATGAACAGGATATGGTCGGTCTTGACCGCGCCATGCTTGGTGGCGACTGTCGTCCCTTCAATTAAAGGCAGCAGGTCGCGCTGCACGCCTTCGCGCGAAATGTCCGCCCCGCCCCGCCCCTCGCGGGCGCAGATCTTGTCGATCTCGTCGAGGAAGACGATGCCGTTGCTCTCGACCTCGGAGATCGCCTCGCGCACGACGGCGTCCTGGTCGAGCATCTTGTCGACCTCGGCCGAGATCAGCGGTTCGCGCGCCTGCGCGACCGTCACGCGCTTACGCTGCGCGCGCTGCATCCCCTTGCCGAAGAGATCGCCGAGATTGATCGCGCCGACCGAGGCGCCGGGCATGTTCGGCAGTTCGAACATCGGCATTCCGGACTGGCCCTGCGGCAGATCGACTTCGATCTCCTTGTCCTCCATCTCGCCGGCGCGCAGCTTGCGGCGAAAGCTGTCGCGTGTCGCCGGCGAGGAGGCGGGACCGACCAGCGCATCGAGGATCTTGTCCTCCGCCGCCGCTTCCGCCCGCGCCTCGACCTCGCGGCGCTTGCGCGCTTTCACCAGCGCGATGCCGATTTCCAGGAGGTCGCGCACGATGGTCTCGACATCGCGCCCGACATAGCCGACCTCGGTGAATTTCGTCGCCTCCACCTTGAGGAACGCGGCGCCGGCGAGCTTGGCGAGGCGCCGGGCGATCTCCGTCTTGCCGCAGCCGGTCGGGCCGATCATCAGGATGTTCTTGGGCATCACCTCCTCGCGCATCGGCGAGACGAGTTTCAGCCGCCGCCAGCGGTTGCGCAGCGCGATGGCGACGGCGCGCTTGGCCTTGTCCTGGCCGACGATATAGCGATCGAGTTCGGAGACGATCTCGCGCGGGGAAAGGTCGGTCATAGGCTTTCGAGGGTGAGCGAGGTGTTGGTGTAGACGCAGATGTCGGCGGCGATCTTCATCGAGCGGCGCACGATCTCCTCGGCGTCGAGGTCCATCGGCATCAGCGCACGGGCGGCCGAGAGCGCGTAATTGCCGCCGGAGCCGATGGCGGTCGCCGCGCCATGCGTGTCGCTATCGGGCTCTAGCACGTCGCCGGAACCGGAGAGCACGAGGCCGATCTGCTTATCGGCCACCAGCAGCATCGCCTCCAGCTTGCGCAGGTAGCGGTCGGTGCGCCAGTCCTTGCCCAGTTCGACGCAAGCGCGGGCCAGTTGGCCGGGATATTGCTCGATCTTGCCTTCCAGCCGCTCGAACAGCGTCAGCGCATCGGCGGTCGAGCCGGCGAAGCCCGCGATCACGTCGCCTTTGGCGAGCCGGCGCACCTTGCGCGCATTCCCCTTGATGACGGTCTGGCCGAGGCTCACCTGCCCGTCGCCGCCGATCACCGTGCGCCCGCCTTTGCGCACCATCAGGATCGTCGTGGCGTGCCAGCCGGGAAAGCTGGGATCATGGGACATGCGGGACTCCGGCGTGAAACCCGGATTTAGGCGGGGGCGCCCCCGGGCGCAAGGGTTGCCGCAGAGGGCAGCTTCGTGTACATTGCAGGCTATAAAATGTACACTGGAGGCGGCGGTGGCGCTGCACATCAAAGACGCCCGGGCCGAGGAGGCTATCCGCAAACTGGCGCTTTTGCGGAAGGTGACTCTGACGGAAGCGGCCAGGGCTGCGGCCGAGGAGGCGCTCAAACGCGACCGACGCAGCCTGCCGTTAGAGGAGCGGCTTTCCGACATTTGGGCTCGCGTCAGCGCCCTGCCCGATACGGACGCGAAATTGGACAAAAGGTTCTACGATAATCTCTGGGCCGAAGACGATCTCAGGGAGGGAAGGGCGTGAGCAGGCCGCCATTGCGGCTCGCGGAGACCGGCTGGTTTGTCGAAACGTCAGCGCTTGTGGCGATCTTGCTGCGGGAGCCGGAATGGCGAATATTCGTGGACGCTGTCGCAGCGGGGTCTTGCAAGACGGGAGCGTTCAACGTTTTTGAGGCTTCGCTGGCGATGGCCAGCCGAAAGGCGGTCGCTGTCGGCGATGCGCACGCCCTGGTCGCCGCTCTCGTTCAGGAAAGCGCCATAGAGATTGTGCCCTTCACCCCCGAAATGATCCCCCACGCCATCGCCGCGCGCGAACGCTTCGGGCGCGGCCGCAATGGCCTCAATTTGGGCGATTGCCTCTCCTACGCCGCCGCCAAACAGCTCGGCCTCAGGCTGCTCTACAAGGGCGACGACTTCGCCGCCACCGACGTCAACGACGGCTGAGCGCATTGCCGTGGCCGCGTTTGGCGCGCATGTTGGCGGGACCAAGACCGGAGGAAACCATGTCCGCCAACGCCGCCACCCTATTCCGTCGCGACGACGACGCCGGCGTGGCGACCATCACCCTCACCTCGCCTTCCACCCGCAACGCGCTGAGCTTGTTGATGCTCGACACGCTGCTCGTCGCCTTCGACGGTCTCGCCAGGGATGACGCGGTGCGAGCCATCGTCATCGCCGGCGAGGGGTCGGTGTTCTGCTCCGGCCACGATCTGCGCGAGATCCAGGCCCACAGTAACGATTCCGATCGCGGGGAAGCTTTTTACGAAAGACTGTTCGAACGCTGCTCGCAGTTCATGCGCGGGCTGACCGAGCACCCCAAGGCCGTGATCGCCGCCGTGGAGGGCGTCGCCACCGCCGCCGGCTGCCAGCTCGTGGCGGCTTCAGACCTCGCCATCGCCGGGCGCGACGCCAGCTTCTCGCTGCCCGGCGCGCGCAAAGGCGGCTTCTGCTCGACGCCGCTCGTGGCCGTCGGGCGCGCCGTCTCGCGCAAGCACGCAATGGAGATGGCGCTGACCGCGCAATTCATCGACGCCGAGCGCGCCGAGGCCATCGGCCTCGTCAACCGCGTCACGCCCGCTGGCGAGGCGCTCGCCGCCGCGCAGGCGATGGCCGCCCTCATCGCCAGCCGCCCGACGTCCGGCATCGCGCTCGGCAAGCGGGCCTTCTACGCGCAGGTCGAGATGCCGCTGGCCGACGCCTACGCGCTGGCCTCGCGGGCGATGGTCGAGAGCTTCCAGAACCCGGACGCCATCGAGGGCAGAACGGCGTTTCTGGAGAAGCGGGCGCCGAGGTGGGGAAAGGTTTAGAGGGGTCGCGCCCGAGGAGGCGTTTTGCGCGACGATCTCGTGCGTAGGGTCGCAGGCGCGGCCCTCGCGATCACGCCGTCACGCCCGCCGCTCGCGCTACGGCTTTGATGCACTCCCACACCTCTTCCGGCAGCGGCACGCCGCCGGCCAGCCTTTGCGCCCTGGCCCGCCGCTCCGGCTCGCCGGGCGTCAGAATTTCCTGGCCCGGGATCGGCTTCGTGGCGGAGAACCATTGCAAATAGCGCGTCATATCGGCGTCGAACACATGGCTGGGGTCGATGCGCTGGGGATCAATGTAGAGCGAGAACATGCCGTTGGCGAATGGGCGCCCCGGCTCGGTCGCGCCATTGCCGGTGAGCGAGCCGCCCAGAATTTCGCACATCAGCGCGAGACCAGAGCCTTTGTGCTCGCCAAAGGCGCGGATCGCGCCAGCTCCGCGCGAATGATCGCCGAGTTCGTTGCCGCTCAGCGGCCCGTAGAGCAGCGTCGGATCGCCAGACAGCGCGCCATCGGGCCCTATCAGCGCGTCCGGCGGCAGCGGCTTGCCGCCTTGCGCGGCCACCCGCACCTTGCCCTCGGCGACCAGCGAG
>JAJYDD010000086.1 GCA_021777795.1 Pseudomonadota bacterium
GCTCGACAATTTCAAGATCGACGGCCATCGCATCACCGCTGACTGCAAGAACTTCGATCCGACGATCTTCAAATGGATGGCGTTCCTAAGCGGATTCGTGTTGCCGAAGGCCTATTATACGAAAGTCGGCGCGGAAGGCTTCGAGAAGAAGCCGATCGGAACCGGCCCATATATGGTGGACGAGTATCAGGGCAATGCGTTCCTGCGTCTGAAGCGCAACGACAAATATTGGGGGCCGAAGCCGGCCTTCGAGACCGTCATCTTCAAATTCGTGACCGACCCGACGAGCCGCGTCGCGGAGATCGAAAGCGGGTCGTCCGATGTGACGCTCGAAATCCCCTACGAGGAATATGACCGGCTGAGGGCGAAGTCGGGTTTGCATGGCGTATGCAAGCCGATCACCGACATCGGCATGATCTTCATCACCAATGTCGAGAAGGAGATGCTCGACCAGAACGTGCGTCTGGCCGCGATCCACGCCATCGACAAGAACGCCATCGCCAAGCGGTTGTTGCGCGGCTATGCCACGCCGATCGACACGCTCGACGCTCCCGGCTATGAAGTCTACGATCCCGCGATCAAGACGCCCTACGATCCCGAACTGGCCAAGAAGCTGCTGGCGGCGAGTGGCTATTCGCCGCAAAAGCCGGTCAAATTCAAGATCCAGACCACGCGCGGCTTCAAGCCCAAAGACTATGAGATGATTCAGGCCATCGTCGGCATGTGGCGCAAGGTCGGCATTGAGGCGGACATCGAGGTTTATGAGATCGCCAAGCACTACGAGTTGCGCGCCGCCCATAAGCTGGCCCCGATGGCCTTCTACAACTGGGGCAACGCGATCGGCGATCCAACGACATCGACGGGGTTTGCGATGTTCTCGCCCTCGCCGCACTCGGCCTGGAAGGCCAAGGATCTCGATGCGATGATTGGTCCGCTGTGGGGCGAGAAGGACGAGGCCAAGCGCATCGCCGGCTGGAAGGCGGTCGACAAATATATCGCGGAAAAGGGCTATGTGATCCCGCTGTTCCAGTATTGGCAGCCGATCGTCTACAAGGCGTCGCTGAAAGTGACGGCCAACGAGACCGGCGCGCTGCAACCGACGCTGGTCGCCAAGGCCTGATTAGAACAGGGCGCCCGGCGGCTGCCGGGCGCTTATTTCCTGGCGCACGGTATGGCTTCCGCACTTCTCAATCGCCTCGCGATGGCGGCGATCACCCTGACCGGCGTCGGCGTGGCGATCTTCGTGCTGCTGCGCGTCGTGCCGGGCGACCCGATCGCGATGATGATTTCGCCCGGCGCCTCGCCGGCCGACATCGCCGCCTTGCGCGCCCATTACGGGCTCGACGCCGGCATAGGCCAGCAATTCGTTGTTTGGGCGCGCGATCTGCTGCGCGGCGATTTCGGCGTTTCGATCTCGCTTCACCGCAGCGTCTTGGAACTGCTGGCGGAGCGGCTGCCGGCGACGCTGGAGCTTGCCGGCGCCGCCTTCGTCGTGGCGCTCCTGCTTGGCGTTTCGGTCTCGGTGGTTGCTGTGCTGGCGAGCGACTCCAAAGTGGCCCCGCTCATCGACACGGTGAATGGCCTGTTCCTCGCCGTGCCGGATTTCATCTGGGCGCTGCTGCTGGTGTTGACGTTCGGCGTGTTCGCCCCGGTCCTGCCGCTGTCCGGGCGCATCGACCCCTCGCTCGACACCCATTTCACGACGCCGTTCTATCTGCTGGAGAGCCTGCTGACCTTACGCGTCGCCCTGTTCTCGGACATCTGCAAGCATATGATTATGCCGACGCTGGCGCTGGCGCTGCCGCTGGCCGCTGTCCTCACCCGCGTGCTCAAGGAATCGCTGCGCGAGGCGATGGTGCAGGATTACGTGCTGCTGGCGCGGCTGAAGGGCAAGTCGCGGTTGCGACTGGTGTTGCAAGAGGCCTTGCGCAACGCCATCGCCCCCGCCCTCGCGCTGACCGGCGTGCAGTTCACGTTCCTGATCGGCGGCACTGTTATCGTCGAACGCATATTTTCCTATCCCGGCATCGGCAATCTGGCCATCGACGCCGTCATCAATCGCGACCTGCCGTTGATCCAGGGTTTGACGCTGGCGTTCGGCGCGCTATTCATCCTCGTCAATATCGCTGTCGATCTGCTTGTGGTGGCCGCCAACCCGCGGCTTCGTCATGGTTGAGGGGGCTCTGACGCAACGCACTGACGTGAGCGCGACGCGCCGACGCTGGGATTGGATTGGCGTCTGCGTCGCCGATCCCAAGGTCGCGGTCGGCGGCGGCTTCATCTTGTGCCTGTGTCTTGTCGCGCTCGCGGCGCCCTTGATCGCGCCGCACGATCCGCTCGAACAGGACATCATGCTCGGCCTCACCCCGCCGCCGGGCTTCGCCGGCGCCGAGCCCGGCCATTGGCTCGGGACCGACGACCTCGGACGCGACGTCCTCTCGCGCGTCCTCTACGGGTCGCGCGTCGCGCTCACCGTCGCGTTCGCCGCCTCGGCGCTCGCCGCCGTTATTGGCTCGACGCTGGGCTTGGCGGCGGGCTGGCGACGCGGCTGGGTGGATGCGGCCATTTCACGGCTCGTCGAGATCTGGATGGCTTTTCCCCCGGTGCTGCTGTCTATCCTGCTCGTCGCCGTCGTCGGGCCCGGCGTCGGCTCGGTGATCGCCGCCATCGCGATCATTGATTGGACGCGCTTCTGCCGCGTCGTGCGCGCGGAAACGATGAATCAGGCGAGCGCCGATTACGTGACGGCCGCGCGGGCGGTCGGCTTTGCCCCGGGGCGCATCCTGATGCGCGAGATTTTTCCCAACGTGGCGCCGGTGCTGATCGCGCTGATAAGTCTGGAAATGGGCATCGCCGTCATCGTCGAGGCGATTCTCTCCTTTGTCGGTCTATCTGTCTCGTCAGACACGCCGACATGGGGCGGCATGATCGCAGAGGGGCGACAGGCGTTGCATGAAGGCTGGTGGATCTTGGCGGCGCCGTTGACGCTTTTGTTGCTGACAGTGCTGGCCTTCAATCTGCTCGGCGAGGGTCTGCGTCGCGCGCTCGATCCTGTGATGCGGCGATGAGCGCGCCAATCCTGGTCATCGACGGGCTTTCGGCGGTTTCGCAGCGCGATGGGACGCCGATCCTGCGCCGGGTCTCGCTGACGCTGCATCGCGGAGAAACACGCGGCCTCGTCGGCGAAAGCGGCGCCGGCAAATCGACGATCGGCAAGGCGATCTTGCACATTCTGCCGAGCGCGGTGCGCGTGACCGCCGGACAGATCCTGTTCGAGGATCGCGATCTGTTGACCATGCCGAGCGCGCCGTTGCGCCGTCTCATCGGCGAGCGCATCGCGCTGATCCCGCAGGATCCGATGACGGCGCTCAACCCCGGGCGGCGCATCGAAGCGCAACTGACCGACGGCCTGCGATTGATACGCGGCGCTTCGGCGCGGACGGCGCGGGCGCGGGCGCTGAGCCTGTTGGAAGAAGTGCATATCCGCGAGCCGGAGCGGGTGTTGCGCGCCTATCCGCACGAACTCTCGGGCGGCATGCGACAGCGGGTGTTGATCGCCGCCGCCTTCGCGCTGGAACCGGCGCTCATCATCGCCGACGAGCCGACGACCGCGCTCGACGTAACGGTGCAGAAACAGATCCTGCGCCTCTTGCGCAACATGCAGAACGCGCATGGGACGGCGGTGCTGTTCGTGACCCATGATCTCGGCGTCGTCGCCCAGGTCTGCGACAGCGTGACGTTGTTGTTCGGCGGCAAGGTGATCGAGGAGGGGCCGGTCGCGCAGGTGTTGGAAGCGCCCAGGCACGCCTATGCGCGCGCCCTGCTCGACGCCTGCCCGCGCAGCGACCATCCGGAACTCGGCCTGCGCCCCATCCCGGCCGAGTTGATCGCGCGCCTGCGCCGCGAGGTCGCCACGCCATGACTGACGACCTTCTGCGCGCCGATGAACTGAAGATTGTCTTCGACACGCCGCGCGGTCTGTTCAAACGCAAAGGCGCGGGCGTGCAGGCGCTGCGCGGAGTATCGGTCCGTGTCGGGCGCGGCGAAACGATCGGCATCGTTGGTGAGAGCGGCTCGGGCAAGACGACGCTGGGGCGCGCCCTGCTGCGTCTCGCGGATGTTTCCTCCGGCCGGATCGTGTTCGACGGGCGCGACATCACCGGCCTGGGCGAGCGTGACATGCGCCCATTGCGCCGCCGGATGCAGCTTATCTTTCAAGATCCGATGGCGTCGCTCAATCCGCGCCACACGATCCGCCGCATCGTTACGGAGCCCATGTTGTTTCATCGCGTCGCGGCCGATCCCGCCGACGCTCAGCGGCGCGCGCGCGCGATCTTCGAGCGTTTCAGTCTGCCGCTCGCCTGTCTGGCGCGCTTTCCTCATGAACTCTCGGGCGGGCAGCGCCAGCGTGTCGGGATCGCCCGCGCGGCGCTGCTCGCGCCCGATTTCGTTCTCGCCGACGAAATCGTCTCCGGGCTCGACGTCTCGACGCAAGCCCAGGCGCTCAATCTGTTGAAGGAATTGTCGCGCGATCTCGGGCTGGCGATGGCGTTCATCAGCCATGATCTCTCGGTCGTGCGGGCGGTGTGCGATCGCGTCTATGTGTTGCGGCAGGGGCTCGTCGTCGAAGAGGGGCGCTGCGACGCCGTGTTTGAATCGCCAAAGCACCCCTACACGCGAGCGCTGCTCGACGCCATTCCATCGCCGCGCATCGATCCCGGTTGGTTGCAGCGGGACCAGGGGGACTAGGGCATGTGGCGACCGAGCGAGCGCATCCGCTACGAAGCCGGCCCCGGCAGGGCGCCCGACGCTGAGGAAGCTTCGCGCTCGCGCTTGTTCTCGCCCTTGCGGGAGGGGCGCTTGTCGCTCGCCCAGCGCAGTTGGGTTCCGGCTATGGTGCCGTGGCGCGCCACGGAAGATGGTTTCGTCTCCGGCGACGTGCTGGCCTGGTACGAACGTTTCGCGCTGGGACGGCCGGGCGCCATCGTCGTCGAGGCGACGGGCGTGCGCGACGTCCCCAGCGGTCCGCTGCTGCGCATCGGTCACGATCGCTATGTCGAGGGTCTTTCCCGCCTCGTCGAGACGGTTAGGCGCGCCAGCGGCGGCCAGACACGGCTGTTCATTCAGCTCATCGACTTTCTCGCCATCCGGCGGCGGCCCGAGCCCGCGACCTATTTCGCGCGCTTTCTCAGCCTCACTGACGCACACCGGCGCGCAGTCGGCGCCGAAGGTCTGCCGGAGCACGAGGTGCGCGCGCGGCTATTCGCCCTCGGGCCGGAGGGGTGGAAGGCGGCGCTGACGACGCGCGAGCACGAATCTCTGAGCCACGGCTACCGCGAGCGCGTCACCGACACGCACCTCGATCATATCCGCGACCTGCCGAAGGCGCTGCCGGAGTTGTTCGCGTCCGCGGCGCGCCGCGCCGAGACCGCTGGCTTCGACGGCGTCGAACTGCACTATGCGCACGCCTATACGATGGCGTCGTTTCTTTCCCGCGCCAACACCCGGCTGGACGGCTACGGCGGCCCCCTGCCCGACCGACTACGCTCGCCGCTCGAAGTTTATGCTGCGACCCGCGCCGCCGTGGCTTCGCCTTTTGTCGTCGGCTGCCGCTTTCTCGCAGAGGAATGCGTCCCCGGCGGCAATGATCTCAGCGAAACGCCGGAAATTGCCGTCGCCTTCGCGAACGCCGGCATGGATTTCCTCTCCACCTCGCGCGGCGGCAAGTTCGAAGACGCCAAGCAGCCCGCCATCAACTCCGCCGCCTATCCCTACACGGGCCCCAGCGGCTATGAGTGCATGCCGCAATTCATCTCCGACGCGCGCGGGCCCTTCGGCCGCAATGCAGAGCCGACTAAAGCGATCCGCGAGGCGGTGCGCGCGGCCGGGCGCCGGACGCCGATCGTCTGCTCGGGCGGCGTCCACAATTTCGAGATGGCGGAGCGCTGGCTCGCGGAAGGCGTCTGCGACATCGTCGGGGCGGCCCGGCAGTCGCTCGCCGACCCGGATTGGGCGTTGAAGATCGCGCTCGGACGCGGGGACGAGGTGCGGACCTGCGAATACACCAATTATTGCGAAGCGCTCGACCAGAAGCACAAGCCTGTCACCTGCCAGCTCTGGGACCGGCTCGATCTCGACGGAAGCGACGGCAAGCGCCGCCTCGTGGCGCCACCGTGGCGGCGATGACTGGCGCGCGCCGAACAACCAACGCGCTCGCCGCTTTCGGGACGCCGCGCCTTGAAGCCAAGAGCACCTTGAAGCCAACAGCATTTTGGACTTAAAGTTTCTCGACCGCGCGCGCAAAGCCTATCCCGACAAGATCCCGGGTGGAAACGACCCCGAACCAGGCAGGAGCAAATATGAACGACACGGCCATTCTTGGCGCCTTCGCCGCTGGAATACAATCCGGCCGCATGCGCGTCGTCGACCTCACGCATACGCTCGACGCGGAATTTCCGACCATTCAACTGCCGCCGCAGTTCGGACCTTCGGCGCCGTTCCGCAAGGAGACGATCAGCCGCTACGACGAGAACGGCCCCGCTTGGTATTGGAACAACATTTCGATGGGCGAGCACACGGGCACGCATTTCGACGCGCCCGTGCATTGGGTGACGGGGCGCGACCTGCCCAACAACACCGTAGACACTATCGATCCCAAGCATTTTCTCGCGCCCGCCGTCGTTATTGACTGTTCAGCCGCTGTGGCCGCCAATCCCGACTTCCTGCTGGAGCCGGCGCACATCACCGCGTTCGAGGAGAAGCACGGCCGCATCGCCGCCGGAAGCTGGCTGCTGATGCGGACCGATTGGTCGAAACGCCGCGGCGCCGAATACGCCAACCTGCGCGAGGATGGCGCGCATACGCCTGGCCCGTCGGCGGCCGCCGTCAAATTCATGATCGAGGAGCGCAATGTGCTGGGCTTCGGCGTGGAGCCGATCGGCACCGACGCCGGTCAGGCGCATACTTTCGCGCCCATGTATCCCGCCCATTCGCTGCTGCACGGCGCGGGCCGTTATGGGCTGCAATGCCTGTGCAATCTCGACCAACTGCCGGCCACGGGCGTGCTCATCGTCGCCGCGCCGTTGAAGATCGGCGGCGGCTCCGGCAGCCCCTTGCGCGTGCTCGCGGTCTGCGCGGCGTAACAGCGCGCGGCGATGGCCGGTCGGCGGGACCGGCCATTGCGGAAAATCAGGCCGGCGGCGGCAGAAAATCGACTTCGTGTTCGGCGGCGATGCGCACAACTTCGACCGGATCCGTGAGGTTGTGGATGCGCTCGAAGAGCCCGCGCAGCTTGCGCGTCGGCGCGACCCAGAAGAAGCAGGTCACGATTCCCGACGATTTGTTGAATATGCCGTGCGGGATGTTCATCGGCATCCGCACGAGATCGCCGGGCCTCGCCACATGCGTCTTGCCATCGATCCATAGCTCGAATTCACCCTCGATCATCAGAATGAACTCATCCTGCGTCGGATGAATGTGGGGCGGAACGAATGTGCCGGGCGGGAAGATGGCGTGCCAACCCATGGATTGGTTGGATTCCTGCTTGAGCGTATAGGTCTGGCCGAGGATATTCCAGACCGCTCCCTCGTAGCCTTCGTTGCTGGGCGTCACGCCGGCTGTCATTTGGCTCATCAATTATCTCCTGTCGCCGATGGGTTCGCGGGGAAAGCTTTTCCAGTCAAGAGGCTGCGGGCGCATTCATCAAGCAGGCGGCGGAAGGCGCGTCCGTTAAAGCAAATCCGTCACGGCCCTGAAAAGCGCGCCGCCGGGGTCGGCGAAGGCGCGAAGCAGGCTGAAATGGTCGGCCTGCGCAACGATCTCCACCTGCTGACGATTGTCGGCGGCGGCCCAGGCGGCGGCCAACGCTTTCGTCTGGTCCTGAAAGGCTTGCGTTTCGAGGCCGCCGACCGCGAACAGGGCCGGCGGTCTTCCGGCGCCGACGCGGCCGAGGGGAGAAGCCGCCTGCGCGCTTTCCGGCGTCAGCCGCAGCTTGTCGTTCAGGGGCGTGGCGAGCAAAGGCTGAAGGTCATAGACGCCGCTCAGCGCCACGATGGCGGCGATGCGCGGGGGCGCTGCGCCGCGCGCGCGCCAATCCGTCAACGCCAATTCGACCGCGAGATGACCGCCGGCGGAATGTCCGCAGATTATCAGGGGGCCGCCTGCCGCCGCCTCTATAGCGGGCACAGCCGCCCGCGCGGCCTCGGTGAGTTCGGCGAGGCTGACTTCGGGACAGAGCGGATAATTGACGAGCGCGACGTTCCAGCCCGCTGCGACGAAAGCCGGCGCGAGAAAGCGGAATTGCGACTTGTCGCGGCCCTGCCAGTAGCCGGCGTGAAAATAGAGCAAGGTCGCGCGCGCGGGGCGGCTGGCGAAGAGGTCGTAGCGTTGGCGCGGATGCGGTCCGTAGGCGATGTCGAGGCGCGGCGCGAGCGCGCGCACGGCCGCCTCGCCTTCGCGCTCGAAGGCGGCGATCAAAGGTGGCTGCGAGGCGTTCATCTGCCCGGTCAGATAGTCAAAGGTCGGATTGCGGCTCATTTCGAGGCCTTCGCATTCGAGGGGACCGCGAAACCAGCGAGGCTCGCATAGCCGCGCACGGCCTGCGCCAGTTCCGCCTGCGAGGCGACGGCGGCAAGGTCGGCAAAGCCATCGGGCGCGCGATTGGCCACGAGGTCGATCACCCGCTCCGGGCCGCCGACCCGGTTTGAGCGAACGATGTCGGCGGTCTTGGGCAGCCGTTCGGCCTCGTAAGCAGCAAGGGCCTCGGCGACTGGGCGGCTCGCCAGAAGATCGGCGAGGCAGCGCGCGTCGAGGATCGCCTGCGAAGCCCCATTCGAGCCGACCGGATACATGGAGTGGGCGGCGTCGCCGAGCAGCGTCACGCACCCCTTTGTCCACCACGCCAGGGGGTCGCGGTCGCACATCGGATATTTGAAAATCTGCGGGGTCGCGCGGGCCAGCGCCTCGATGTCGATGAAGGGCAGGCGGAAGCGCGCAATCAGCGGCCGTATCTCGTCGAAAGCGCCAAGCTCCGACCAGCTTTCGCGCGCCGGCGGCGGCGAGGCGGCGTCGGCGACCCGTGCGTAGACGACCCAGTTGGTCAATCGCGTGCCCCGCGTCGCGCCGGGTCCGATCGGATAGAGCACGAGCTTCGCCCCGGCGTCGCCGGCGATCACCATTGCGTCGCCGCCATCGAAGATCGGCCAATCGACGGCGCCGCGCCACATTTGGATGCCGTTCCAACGGATGCCGGGGTCGTCGGGAAACAGCATCGCGCGCAGCGTCGAATGGATGCCGTCGGCGCCGACGAGCGCGTCGGCCTCGATCTCAGCTGGTGCGTCGCCGCCAACGGACACCAGAACCTTATCCCCACTGTGCTGGAAACCCGTCATGCGTGCGTTCGCCCGCACAGCGTCGCGGCCGAGCGGCTTTTGCGCGGCCTCCCACAACAGGCTGTGCAGCCGTCCGCGGTGAATGGAGATTGCGGCCATTCATGGCCGCCGAAAGTCCCCCTCGGCTCCGACCAGATCGTCTGCCCGAGATGATTGGCGTAGGTCAGGCGCCGGGTGCGAACGCCGACCGCGTCTAGGGCCGGCAACAGGTCGAGGCCAGCGAGTTCCCGGATGGCGTGCGGAAGAGCGTTGATGCCGACGCCGAGCGGCTTCACTTCGGCCGCCGATTCCAGAATGGTGCTCTCAATCCCGCGCCGGTGGAGCATGAGCCCTAAGGTTAGGCCGCCTATTCCGCCGCCAACGATCGCAATGTGCATAGATTTCCCGAAGCTGCTAGCGACCCCGAGACGATCCGAAAAGACCCGCCCGAGTCAATGGGAAATTGGCGAATTTCGGCGTTCTTTGGCGGCGCGCCCTGCCCGCGCGGAGCAGCGGATCCTGAGCGTGAAGATGATCGATATCAATAAGGCCGCGCGCCCGGCGCGCAAAATGGGCTTTACGTCTTTTGACCAAATAGCTTTACGTCTCGTGACAAGGAGTCGCCCATGCTGCGCACCATTTCCCTTGCGTTGCTCGCCGGGGGCGAGGCCGAACCCGCCTCTGCGATCGCTTATGCGCTGGGACTCGCAGCCCGCACCGGGGCGCAACTGCGCGCGACCATTGTCGCGCCGCCGCTGCTGCTGCCGACGCTGGCCTATTCCGGCTACGCCGTCGCCACGCAGATGCTGACCATCATCGAACGCGAAAATCTCGCCCGCAAAGAGCAAGCGCAAACCACAGCGACGCTCATCCAGTCGGAAGCGCAGAAGCGGGGGGTGAGCGCCTCGGTCGACACGCTCTCGGCCGCTGAGGAGTCGCAAAGGGCGCATCTGCTCAAAATGGCGCGGCTTAGCGATGTTTGCGTGCTGTCGGCGCCGCCGCTGGGCGCGACGCTACAGCACGATCTCGTCATCGACCTCCTATTTGGCGCCGGCGTTCCGCTGATCGTCGCGCCGGAGAAATGGGCAAAGTCAGAGCTGCCGCGCCGGATCGTAATCGCCTGGGACGGCGGCCGGGTCGCCGCGCGCGCGGTGCACGACGCCCTGCCATTTCTCGTCGCAGCCGAAACCGTGGAGGTCGTCTCGGTTCACGGCGAAAAGCCCATCGAAGAAGAGGCGTCGGGCGCCGATCTCGCCGAGCATCTGAGGCGTCACGGCGTCGTTGTGTCCACCCAGACGCCGCCGCTGGAAGTCGACGGCGTCGCAGCGACGCTGCGCGTCTTTGTTCGCCATCGCGGGGCAGATCTGTTGGTCATGGGCGCCTATGGCCATTCGCGATTGCGCGAGTTCGTTCTGGGCGGAGCGACGCGCGACGCGCTCGCGCAAGTCGAGGTCCCAACCCTGATGTCGCATTAAGGCGTTTGGGAACCGGAAGAAGGGCGATGATCGAGGCGAGGGCGTCGCGGCATTGACGGGCGTGTCGGAATCGTGACCGCTCGGCGCCTCCCCGCATTCACGGTCGCGTGATCGCGGGTCAGATTGAACCGACCGCTTGCTTTACAGAATTTCACACAACACATCTGGCGGGGTCGTCTCGTAGCGGCTACGTTGCGCCGCAACATCCGAGACGTCGCCTTGGCGCTTTTCCCGGCGGCTCGTCGCAACCCATAACACATTCCAATGACGGCTATAGTTCGCATCGCCCTTTCGCGTCCTTATACGTTCGTGGTCATGGCGATCCTGATCCTGTTGTTTGGAGGCCTGTCTGCGTTCAGGACGCCGACGGACATCTTTCCCAACATCGGCATACCGGTCATTTCCGTCGTGTGGGGCTATACTGGCCTTCCGCCCGACGATATGGCCGGCCGCATTCTTTCCGGCTACGAGCGGGCGCTGTCGACCACGGTCAACGATATCCAGCACATCGAGGCCCAGTCCCTGCCGGGCATTGGCGTCGTCAAGGTGTTCTTTCAACCGAACGTGAACATCGGCGCCGCCCAGTCGCAGGTCACAGCGATTTCGCAGACCGTGCTCAAACAGATGCCGGCCGGCGTAACGCCGCCGATCGTTCTGGCCTACAATGCGTCCAGCGTGCCGATCATTCAGCTTGCGTTGTCGAGCGACAGTCTGTCGCAGTCGCAATTGTTCGATCTCGCGCAAAACTTCATTCGCCCGCGACTGACATCAGTGCCGGGCGCGCAGATTCCTTACGCTTATGGCGGCGCCCCGCGTCAGCTTCAGGTCGACCTCGATCAACACGCGCTGCGCGCTCACAATCTATCGGCGTCGGACGTGGGCGCAGCTCTGGCGCGCCAGAACCTCATAACACCCGTCGGCACGCAGAAGATGGGCGCCTACGAATGGACCGTCGATCTCAACGATTCTCCAAAGGTGGTCAGCGATTTCAACAATCTTCCGGTAAA
>JAJYDD010000087.1 GCA_021777795.1 Pseudomonadota bacterium
ACTTGGCGACCGAACTGCGCCCGGCCTGCTCCTTATTTGAATGATAGCGCCGTGACGACTGAAATCGCACTGACAAACGTAGAGGAACAGGCAACCGGCAGACTTCTCTTCAACGTTTGTGCCTATACGACCTTGGAAGCGGATTGAATTCCCGATTGCAATTCGGGAACTCGGCTTCCGCGTCTCTCGACGAAGCCGCCGTCTCGCACTCCACGTTGGAATTGGAGCAACTGGCGGACCCGCTCCGCCTTTGGTTGGACCCACAATCGCGCGCCCATAGCGCAGGGCCGATATTCCCGAGGCCTATCTGGCGTCGAGGCGCCGAACTATTCGAAGCGAACAGCGCTTAGGTAGTTTCCGAGCCTGCCGCTTGAGCGGACCGCCGGCTATCGCAAAATGAAACATGGCCGCTCCTTGCAGCGCGCGTGCGACGCTCGGAGATGCGGGGCCTTGCCCGAACACCGCTCATTGCGTCTTATTTTTGCCGGAGGTCAATTTTGCCAGCTGCCGAAACCGGGAAGTCAGCCGCCGAGGTCTCGGGCTCGTGGCGAGCATTTTCGCGCGCCCCTTCACCCTGGAATGACGAAAAACCCATTCGCGAGGAATTGTTCGGCGCGGACCGATTGCAATCCCATGCGCGCAGCCTCGCCCTCGCGCAGAAAGTCGCTGACAAGCCCAGCCGGGGTCGGCCTTTGACCACGCGGCTCGCCGACAATGGGGCGGTCTTGCTGGCGGCCTATCGCTCCATTGTCGCGGCGACCGACGACGGACACGCGATCACGCCAGCGGCGGAGTGGTTGATCGACAATTATCATCTCGTGGAGAAGCAGCTGCGCCAGATCGGCGCGGATCTGCCGCCGGGGTACTATCGCCAGCTTCCGAAGCTTGTTTCGGGACCGTTTGTCGGATATCCGCGCGCATTCGGCATCGCCTGGGCGTATGTCGCGCATACCGACAGTTGCTTCGATATCGACGGCTTCGTCGCCTATGTCAAAGCCTATCAGGAAATCCAGCCGCTGACGATCGGCGAATTGTGGGCTGCTTCGATCACGTTGCAAATCGTTCTGATCGAGAATCTGCGGCGCCTCGCGAAACAAATCACGACCAGCCGCGCCGTGCGTCGTGAGGCGGACGGCCTGGCCGATCGGTTGCTCGGCGTGAACGGACGCGCGCCCGAGGCGGCCTCGACCGTCTTTTCGGGCCGGCCTGACCGTCACATGCCGGAAGCGTTCGCGGTGCAACTCGTGCATCGGCTACGCGACCAGGATCCGAAATTCACGCCAGCGCTCGCCTGGCTCGACGAGCGTCTCGCCAAACAGGACATGACCGCCGACTCGGTCGTGCGCGAGGTCCATCGGAGCCAAGGCGCGGCCAACGTCACCGTGCGCAACATCGTCACCAGCCTCCGCCTCATCGCCGAGGTGGACTGGAAGGAGATATTTGAGCGCTTCTGTTTCGTCGATGCCGAACTCGCGAAAAGTGGACGCTTTCTGGAAATGGATTTCGCGACTCGGACGCTCTATCGCAGCGCGGTTGAGGAACTGGCGCGGGGTTCCCTTCACAGCGAACTCGAGATCGCGCGTCGGGCGGTCGCGGCCGCAGCGGCGCCGCATCTCGAACTATCACCGACCGAGCGATCCCGGCGCTCGGACGCCGGCTATTATCTCGTGGCGGGCGGCAGGCCCGACTTCGAGGCGTCGATCGGATTTCGTAAGCTTCGGATATGGCCGGCGCGCGTGACGGCGGTCATGAATTTTAACGCCTACGCCGCTTCGATATCGGCGCTGTCGGCGTTGCTGATCGGCGCCGCCGCTTGGGCCCTTGCGGCATCGGGGACAGGCGCCGTCGAAATCGGCTTGCTGGTTGCGCTGGGCGCAATATCGGCGATCGATGTTGCCGTGGCTCTCGTCAATCGCTTCGTAACGCTGTTCGTTCGGGCGGTGACGCTGCCGGGACTGGCCTTTCTGGAGGGTGTGCCCGAAAATTCGCGCACTATCGTCGTCATGCCGACGATGCTTGCGCATGAGGACGAGATCGCGGAGTTAGTGGAGCGCCTCGAAATCCATCACCTCGCGAGCGCCGAAGGCGAATTGCATTTCGCTCTGCTGTCGGACTGGACCGACGCCGACGCGGAGAGCCGCGACGGCGACGCCGCGCTGCTGGCCTTCGCCCAAGCTGGAATCGACCGGCTGAACGCGCGCTACGGTCCCGCGCCAGCCGGCCCCCGCTTTCTGCTGCTGCATCGCCGACGCGTCTGGAACGACAGCGAACAGCGCTGGATCGGCTGGGAGCGCAAACGCGGCAAGCTCCACGAACTGAACCGGCTGTTGCGTGGCGCGACGGACACCACCTATTGCAACGCGCCCGTCCTGCAAGCGCTTCCGCAGAACGTCAGATATGTCCTGACGCTCGATTCCGACACAAGGTTGCCGCGCGACGCGGTGCGGCGGATGATCGGAAAGATCGCCCATCCGCTCAACCAACCGCGCTTCGATCGCGAGTTGAGTGTGGTCGTAGAAGGCTACGGAGTGCTGCAACCCAGGGTCACCCCGTCGCTGCCCAAGGCCGGCGAGGGCTCGCTGTTCCAACGCGTGTTCTCCAGCGCGAGCGGCATCGATCCTTATTCTTCCGCGATCTCGGATGTCTATCAGGACATGTTCGGCGAGGGCTCCTACGCGGGCAAGGGAATTTACGATATCGACACGTTCGAGGCCGCGCTGGGGGGTCGCGCACCTGACTCGACCCTGCTGAGTCACGACCTCTTTGAAGGGACTTTCGCGCGTGCGGGCTTCGCTTCCGATGTCGAGGTGATCGAGGAGTTCCCGACTCGTTACGACGTGAGCGCCTCGCGCCATCAACGCTGGGTACGAGGCGACTGGCAATTGCTGCCCTGGATTTTAGGCGTCGCCGTAAAAGGCGCGGGCGCGGATCGTGCGCGCACGGCGCTCCCCCGCATCGGCCGCTGGAAGATGATCGACAATCTGCGGCGCACACTCACGGCGCCGAGCGCCCTTCTCGCGCTTGTGGCTGGTTGGATGTTGCCGTTTTCCGCGGCGGCGGTCTGGACGGCGCTTGTGCTGGCGACGGTCCTCATTCCCAACCTTATTCCGGCGATCTCGGCCCTGCTGAACCGGCGTCCGGGCGTCTCGCTCTCCAGCCATACACGTGTGCTCGGCGCGGACGTGTGGCTGGCGATCACTTTGACGGCGCTGAGCGTGGTCTTTCTCGCCGATCAGGCGTGGATGCTGAGCGACGCCATTGCGCGGACGCTATGGAGGCTGTTCGTCAGTCGGCGCCATTTGCTCGAATGGACGCCGGCCGCGCGCGCGAGCGCCGGCAAGCGGCTCGATCTTGCCGGCTTTGCGTTGCACATGATGGGCGGCCTCGGTGTCGCGGCCGCGGCGCTGTTCGTCACTCTGGCGATCGGGCGCGGAGCGTGGATGGTCGCGACGCCCATCGTCGCCCTTTGGGTCCTCTCACCGGCGATAGCGCGATGGATCAGCTTGCCGCCGGCGCCCGAAAGGCAAGCGGCGATCACCGATGCGCAGGCCCGTGCGCTTCGCCGCACCGCGCGACGAACATGGCGCTATTTCGAAACCTTCGTTACAGCGGCCGACAACTGGCTGCCGCCGGACAATTTGCAGGAAGACCCCGCGCCCGTTGTGGCGCATAGAACCTCGCCAACCAACATTGGTCTCTATCTCCTCTGCGTCGTCGCCGCGCGAGATTTTGGTTGGATTGGGGCGGCGCGCGCCATCGAGCGCATGGAGGCGACGCTCGCGACATTGACGCGCATGGCGCGCTTTCGTGGCCATCTCTATAATTGGTACGATACGCAGGACTTGCATGTTCTGTCTCCAGCTTACGTGTCGGCCGTCGATAGCGGCAATCTCGCCGGTCATCTGATCGCGCTCGCCAACGCCTGCCGCGAATGGCGTGGATCTTTGCCCGGTGCGGCGTCGCGCCGGCGTGGTCTCGAAGACATGATTGCGCTCCTTTCCGAGGAAGCGTCACGGCTGCGGGCCAACTTGAGAACCCAGACGGTGACGCCGCGACAACTAGAGGAGTCCCTCGCCGCGATCTCGAAGACGCTTGCGCAATCGTCACCCGACGAAGTGGCGATGTCAGCCAAGTGGACGCTGCTGGCCAAGCAGGGCGCCGATCTCATGGACATCGCCAATGCTATTGCGTTGGAGAGCCGCCACCCGTCGGAGTCCGACCTGCTATATTGGTCGCGTGCGATTCAGACGACAATCGCAGAACATCGCGAGGATCTCGCGTGCTCCGACGCGCAAGCCGCGATGCGCGGCGCCCGACTTGCCGCACTGGAGGACGCGTTCCGAGCGATGGCGATGGAAATGGAGTTCGGATTCCTCTTCGACGAGCAGCGCCAATTGCTCTCAATTGGATATTCGATTCCCGATTCCGCGCTCGATCCCAATTGTTACGATTTGTTGGCGTCGGAAGCGCGCCTGGCGAGCTTCTTCGCGATCGCAAAGGGCGATGTCCCGGCAAAGCACTGGTTCCGGCTCGGCCGAACGGCGACGCCGGTGTCGCGCGGTTCCGCCCTCATCTCGTGGTCGGGCTCGATGTTCGAATATCTGATGCCGCCGCTGGTGATGCGCGCGCCGTCGGGCAGCCTGCTTGATGAGACGGATCGCCTGATCGTGCGGCGCCAGATCGAATACGGCGCCACCCGCGGATTGCCCTGGGGCGTCTCGGAATCCGCCTACAATGCACGCGATCTTGATTTAACCTATCAATATTCCAACTTCGGCGTGCCGGGGCTAGGCCTGAAGCGCGGATTGGGGGAAAGCAGCGTCGTCGCTCCTTACGCGACGGGTTTGGCGACTATGGTGGATCCCTCAGCCGCGGCGACGAATTACGAGCGACTGGCGGAAATGGGCGCGAAAGGGCGCTTTGGCTTCTACGAGGCGCTGGATTTCACGCCGACTCGGGTGCAGGAGGGCGAGACCTTCGCAGTCGTGCGCGCCTTCATGGCGCATCATCAGGGCATGACGATCGTCGCCATCGCCAATGCGCTGTTCGATGGTATGATGCGCACCCGATTTCACCGCGAGCCGATGGTGCAAGCCACAGAATTGCTGTTGCAGGAGCGCGTCCCCCGCGAAGTCGCTTCGCTCAAGCCGTGGGAGCCGGAGAACAATTCGACGGCGCGATCGCTCCAGGCCGATCCCTCGGGCGGACGCAAGATCACTTCGCCGCATTCTTCCATTCCCTCGACCTTGCTGCTCTCCAACGGGCGCTACGCGGTGATGCTGACCGCGGCCGGCTCCGGCTTCAGTCGCTGGGGAGACATCGCGATCACGCGCTGGCGAGAGGACGCGAC
Source organism: Pseudomonadota bacterium (assembly GCA_021777795.1). Taxonomy (GTDB): domain Bacteria; phylum Pseudomonadota; class Alphaproteobacteria; order Rhizobiales; family Beijerinckiaceae; genus Roseiarcus. The sequence continues at coordinate 5,351 of JAJYDD010000087.1, forward strand.
GCTGGACGACAGCGGCTCGTACATATTTCTTCGCGACCTACGAAGCGGCGCAGTCTGGTCCGCGGGCTTTCAGCCCACCGGCGCCGAGCCCGACGCCTATTCGGTTCAGTTCAATGAAGATCGTGCGGAGTTCACCCGACGCGACGGGAGCCTGACGACAACACTCGACGTTCTGGTCTCGGCCGAGGACGACGGGGAAGTACGTCGGGTCACAATCTCCAACGCCGGCGCCCGGCCCCGCGAGATCGAGATCACCTCCTACGTCGAATTGGCGCTGGGTCCCCAAAGCGCGGACGTTGCGCATCCCGCCTTTGCCAAGCTGTTTGTGGAGACCGAGTATCTCGCCGACGTCGGCGCCCTTCTCGCCACAAGACGAAAGCGGACGCCGACAGAGCCGCAGATATGGGCTGCCCATCTCAGCGTCGCCGATGGCGAAGCCGTGAGCAAGCCGGAATTCGAAACCGACCGGGCGAGCTTCCTCGGACGTGGACAGACTATTGGCGCGCCGATCGCGATGCTCGATCGCCGGCCGTTGTCGAACTCGATCGGCGCCGTACTCGACCCCGTCTTCTCGTTGCGTCGTCGCGTAACGGTCGCACCCGGCGCCAGCGTCCGCATCGCGTTCTGGACGCTGGCCGCTGGTTCACGTTCCGAGTTGCTCGACCAGATCGACAAGCATCGCGACGCTGGGGCCTATGAACGCGCGACGACGCTGGCCTGGACTCAGGCGCAGGTGCAGCAGCATCATCTCAGCGTGAAGCCGGGCGAGGCCGCTCTATTTCAACGGCTCGCGAGCCACGTAATCTATGCGAGTCCGTCGTTGCGGCCGTCCTCCGACACGATCCGGCAAGGCGCCGGACCGCAGTCCGGTCTTTGGTCGCGAGGTATTTCGGGCGACTTGCCGATTGTGCTCGTGAGGATCGGCGAGATCGAGAACATCAGCGTCGCAAAGCAGGTGTTGAAGGCTCACGAGTACTGGTTGATGAAGCAGCTTGCGGTCGATCTCGTCATCCTCAACGAGCGGCGCTCCTCCTACGTCCAGGACCTTCAGATCGCGCTGGAGACCCTGGCTCGCGCCAGTCAGTCGCGCCCGGTGCCCGGCGGCGAGCGGCGCGGTCGCGTCTACGTGCTACGCGCGGACCTGCTAGAGGCCTCGCTGCGGTCGCTTCTCATCTCTTCGGCGCGGGTCGTCATCGCGGCTCAGCATGGCAGCCTTTCGGAGCAACTCGACCGCGCCATCGATTCGCGCCCGCCGAATCGACCCACCATAAAATCCTCGGTCGCGCGGTCAGAGCCCTTCCTTCCGTCCGCTACACCGGATCTGGAGTTTTTCAACGGGCTCGGTGGCTTCGGCTCTGGCGGCACGGAATACGTAACCAGACTCGGGCCCGGCCAATCGACGCCGGCCCCCTGGATCAACGTGATCGCCAATCCTGCCTTCGGCTTTCAGGTCGCGACCGAGGGCGGCGGCTATTCCTGGTCCGTCAACAGCCGCGAGAATCAACTCACGCCCTGGTCCAACGATCCCGTCGCTGATTCCCCCGGCGAGGCGTTCTATTTGAAGGATCAGTCCATCGGCGAAGTCTGGAGCCCGACGGCGCTGCCTATCCGCGATCCCCAGGCGACCTACGTCGCGCGCCACGGGCGCGGCTACAGCCGCTTCGAGCACACGGCTAACGGCATCGCGGCCGACCTTGTGCAGTTCGTTCCCTTGGAGGGAACAATCAAGATATCGCGCCTAACGCTCAGAAACGTATCTGGCCGCGCCCGCGCTATCGAGGTAACCGCCTATGTCGAGTGGGTCCTGGCCGCTTCGCGGTCCGCCTCGCTCGCCTTCGTCGAAACCGACCTGGATCCGGTCACGGGCGCGATCTTCGCGCGCAACCCATGGAACACCGCGTTCGGTTCACGCGCCGCCTTCATCGACATGCGCGGCGCACAGACCGATTGGACCGGTAATCGGCGCGAATTCATCGGCCGAAACGGTTCTTTGGGGAGGCCTGCGGCCTTGCTGAGCGGAGTGGCGCTGTCGAAATCGGTCGGCGCCGGTCTTGACCCTTGCGCCGCCATGCGAACCCAAGTCGAACTGCCGATCGGCGCCAGCAAGGAGATCGTAGTCTTCCTCGGCGACGCGGCCACGCGCGAGGAGGCTCGCGCGGCGATCCTGACCTGGCGAGGGGCCGATCTCGACGGCGTCTTGGCCGATATCGCGGCCTTCTGGGAACGGACCTTGGGCGCGCTCGAAGTCAGGACCCCGGATCGCTCGATGGACCTCATGCTCAATGGCTGGTTGCTCTACCAAACATTGGCATGTCGCGTCTGGGCGCGCTCGGCTTTCTACCAGGCCAGCGGCGCCTATGGCTTCCGCGACCAGTTGCAGGATGGCATGGCGCTCGTCGCCGCGCGACCCGATCTGACGCGCGAGCACCTTCTGCGTGCGGCCGGGCGGCAATTTGTCGAGGGCGACGTGCAGCATTGGTGGTTGCCTCATTCCGGGCAGGGCGTACGCACGCGAATATCGGACGATAGGCCCTGGCTCGCCTATGCGGTCGCGCATTATGTCGACGCGACCCGCGATACCGGCGTGCTCGACGAAACCATCGCATTCCTCGACGGGCCGCCGTTGGAACCAGCGGAAGCGGACAATTTCTTCCTGCCAAGAGCCGCCGCTTCAGGCGCCACGCTATTCGAGCATTGCGCGCTGGCGCTCGACGCCAGCCTGGCGCTAGGCCGGCACGGTCTGCCGCTGATGGGAACCGGTGATTGGAACGACGGCATGAACCGGGTCGGCGAAAAGGGCGAGGGCGAGAGCGTCTGGCTGAGCTGGTTCCTCTATACGACGCTGACCGCCTTCGCGCCGCTGGCGCTTGCGCGCGGGGATACCGAGCGCGCGGGAAGATGGATTCTCCATGCCGACGCTCTGAAGGTTGCGCTGGAGCGCGAAGCCTGGGACGGCGGCTGGTACGCGAGGGCCTATTTCGACGACGGAACGGCGCTGGGCGCCTCCTCCGCCGCCGAGTGCCGGATCGATTCCATCGCGCAGTCGTGGGCGGTTCTCTCCGGCGCCGCGCCGCCGGCGCGGGCGACGCAGGCCATGGCCGCCCTCGACCGCGAGCTGATCCAGCGCGATTCGCGACTCGCTTTGCTATTCGCGCCGCCGTTCGACCGGACGCCGCATGACCCCGGCTACATCAAGGGCTACCCGCCGGGCGTGCGCGAGAATGGCGGTCAATACACCCACGCGGCGGCGTGGTCGGTGATGGCTTTCGCCGCGCTTGGGCAGGGCGACAGGGCGGCCGAATTGTTCGCCATGCTCAACCCGATCAACCATGCGCGCACCCGCGCCGAGGCGCTTCGTTACAAGGTCGAGCCTTATGTCGTTTGCGCCGATATTTATTCCGTTCCGCCGCACGTCGGGCGAGGCGGCTGGACCTGGTACACGGGTTCCGCCGGATGGCTGCAACGCGCCGGCGTCGAGGGCGTGCTGGGTCTCAAAATTCAAAACGCGATGCTGCGCGTCGATCCCTGCATCCCCAAAGCCTGGGACGGTTTCGAGGCGACGATCGCCTACAAATCGTCACGATACGCCGTGCGGGTGGATAATCCCGAGCGCGTCAGCCAGGGCGTGATATTTGCCGCCGTGGACGGAGTCGAACTCACGGAACGTCCCGTCTGCGTGCCGTTGATGGACGACGGAAGGCGCCATGAGGTTCTCGCGCGATTGGGCTGACGGAAGCCGGAGGTAAACGAGAGGAATGCGCGAGACCTTGCCGCCGTGGGTAGATTGCGGGGCTATCGGCCGAACGCATCCGCGGGCAGAAGGCTATTCGAAGCGAATTTACGCCCGCGAGAGCGATGACCTGACGCCATGTCGAATGAAAGCCTTATCGTCATTCTTGCGGTGGGGCTGTTCGTCAGCGGACGCGTGGGCCAGATCATGCGCGACGCTGGTGACGACATACAATCCCAGCCTCTCGCCACCTGAAGGACGCCTGAGCATGCGTCTTAACCTGCGCGCCGCTGGGCGTGACTCTGACTATCTCCTCGCGCTTTCGTAGCGCTGGGATCGAGCCTGTTCGTCGCGGGCGAGAGGGCGCCGCCGGTCGGCTGAATGGGACCGCGCCGCTCCGCGAACTGTGCCGAAAACATTACGACGAAGGCGGCGAGGATCAATCCGATCGCTGGCCAGTTCAGCTTCGACTCCTTCGCGCCCGCCGCGCGGGGCGACCAGGGCGCTTCCCGCTCCGGCTGAGGCAACAGCCCGACCCATCGCATAACTGTGGCCGACGCCGGGGCCTTGAGTTGCGCGATAGGGAGCGAGGAAAGCAGCGAGGTCAGGCGCTCCGTCGCCGCTGGCGCCGGCAATCGGCTCAGGGTCTTCGCTTCGAACCAGGGATCCAGGTCGAGCCGGGCTAGCGCCGACAGCATGCTGAGCAACATGCCGTTTCGCTCCTCGCCGACCACCGAGAACAGGAACGGGTCGAACGAATGGTCTTGAAAGAACGGGGAAAGCGCGGGAGCCATGGAGAGCGCCAGTCTATGAGTTCGAGAGCGAGCCTTCGTCGATAACGGCGGTCAAAGGATATCGCGCGGCCGCTCCGGCGCCTCCAACAACATTAAGGCGAAGGTCGTGACCAAGATAGGATCGGAAACTACGCGACCCGCGTTCCCTCAAGCCCTGCGTAGTTCTAACCCCTCACTGTCGCCGATTTGAGCGTCCATTGCCTGCCTCTCTAGCGACTGGCGCGACGAGATCGATTCGCGCGAGTTGTTTCTCACGCCGCATCTTGAAGGCATGGCGTCTTTTTCTCGGACGCCCTCCGCTCATGTGGTCAGCGTCTTGCGGAACGCCTGCAACTCAATCTCCCGTTTTTTGCTCGTTTTCGGATAGCTCATGCCGAGCCCCTCCAAAGTGTCGACGAGGATCTGCGAGACGATCAGGCGCGCATCCTCCTTGTCGTCCGCCGGCACGACATACCAGGGCGCTTCGTTGGTGCTGGTCTCGGCGAGACATTCGCCATAAGCCTGCGTGTAATCGTCCCAGAATTCACGCTCCTTCAAATCGGCGTCGCTGAATTTCCAATTCTTCTCGGGGTCGTCGATGCGGTCAAGAAATCGCTTACGCTGCTCTTGCTTGGACAGGTGCAGAAAGATTTTGATGACGCGGGTGCCATTGACGTCGAGGTGCCGTTCGAAGTCGTTGATCGAGCGATAGCGCTCGCGCCAGAGCTTCTTGTCGCGTCGCGGCGCATCGGCAAGGGCCTCGCTCTCCAGAATGTCCTTGTGCACGCGAACGATTAGCACTTCCTCATAATAGGAGCGATTGAAGATGGCGATTCGCCCGCGTTCAGGCAGGTCCCGCGTGGTGCGCCAGAGAAAGTCATGTTCTCGTTCAGCCTCACTCGGCTGCTTGAAGCTATAGACGCGGCATCCCTGCGGGTTCACGCCCGACATCACGTGGCGGATGGCGCCGTCCTTGCCCGCAGCGTCGGTCGCCTGGAGGATCAACAGCACAGCGTGCCGATTGGACGCCCAATGGAGCCGTTGCAATGCTCCGAGCTTGGCGACATGCTCTTCCAACAGGGTCTTGTACTGGTCCTTCGATTTGTAGATAGGATCGACCTTGGTCGGCCATTTCTCAAGATTGACCTTGTCGCCTTCGCGCACGCGAAATTCCTTCGTTTCGATTTTCATGGCATTCCTTTCGGCGGTCTGGGCCGCTGATGTTCGTTCCATCTATTCGGCGGCGCGCGGGATCGCGAGCGTCGGCTCGGCCGTGGCCCCCTGAGCGTCGCCCTGCCGTTTCGGCGTCGCCGGCTTCGTGGCGTCGAGATAGCGATAAGCGAGGAGCTTGATCGGGTCGGTCACAAGGAACCAAATAAGGGCGTATCCCCAGACCAGCGCCGACCAACCCCACCATAGCGGGGTGACTAGAAATCCACTGAGACAGATGCCGGTCGCCACAATCTGTGTGCCGAACACCGCGCCCAGCAGAATGCGAGACGGCCGGACCGTCCACCAGGCGCCGCGCGTCCGGGTCTGGAAGATCGTGAGATGGCCTGCGACCGACAGCAACAGATACATCATGGTCTGGAGTTGCGGCCGGTCGATATGGAGCACGTTTTCGCCGATGTAGAACAATCCGAAGGCGGCGATCGGACCGACGAGTCCGAGTACTGTCGCTATCGTCAGAACCATGCGCATGTCCCAGGCTTCAGGCTGATTCCGCGCGCGCACGTTATCGTAGGCGATCGACAGGATCGCCGCGTCGTTGAGCAGGGCGAGCATCACGATCATGATCGCGGTGACGGGAAAGAAGTTGAACACGACGATCGCCAGCGTCATGAACAGGAGTACGCGCAGCGTCTCCGCGATGCGGTACATCGCGTAACTGTTCATGCGCACGAAGATCTCGCGGCTCTCCTTGATGGCGTCGATGATCACCGAGAGGCCTGGCGCCACCAGCACGATGGCGGCCGCCGC
>JAJYDD010000088.1 GCA_021777795.1 Pseudomonadota bacterium
TCTCGTCGATCTCGCCAATGAGACCGAGATGCGGGTGCTGCGCGCCGACGATGTCGAGGCGCGCGGTCGGCTGGCGGCCGAACTCGGTTGCCGGCCGGGGCGTCGCTGGCGCTGGTTCGAGGGGCCGCGCCATCATGTTCCGGCCGAAACCGCCTTCAGTTGGAGCGAAGTCTGGCTCGACGGGCGCCTGGCCTCGGTCGTGCGCGGCGTCGAGACTTTCCGCAGCGCCGTGTTCGTGCTGGTGGAGCGGGAGACGGGCGAGCATGTGGCGGAGATCAAGCAGGACATCCGGCCCTGCGTCATCGCGCCGGAGCGTGCGGCCCTGTTGGGCGCGGCGCCGGGAGCGCTGGCGCTGGAAATCACCCGTCGCTACTACGCGGCCGGTGGCCGGCTGCTGCTGATGTCGAAGACCACGCTGCCCGCCGACCGCTTTTCCTATTCCATGACCTTCACGCCTTCCGCGACCTCCACGCCGGAGTGAGCTTTGTGCGGACATGTCGTTCCGGTTGGCGCCAGGTTTGCAGACCCCTGACGGGCAACCCGTGAGGAGCTGGCATTATGGATCTGGGCGTCTTCATTCCGATCGGCAACAACGGCTGGCTGATCTCGACGACCTCCCCGCAGTACAAGCCGACCTTCGACCTCAACAAGGAGATCGTGCAGCGCGCCGAAAAATACGGCTTCGAGTTCGCGCTTTCGATGATCAAGCTGCGCGGCTTCGGCGGCAAAAGCGAGTTCTGGGACTATAATCTGGAAAGCTTCACGCTGATGGCGGGCCTCGCGGCCGTCACCTCGAAAATCAAGCTGTTCGCCTCCACCGCCGTCCTGACCCTGCCGCCGGCGATGGTGGCGCGCATGGCGACTACCATCGACTCGATTTCGGGCGGCCGTTTCGGCATCAACATCGTCTCGGGCTGGGCCAAGGCCGAATACGATCAGATGGGCATGTGGCCGGGCGACGCCTATTTCGGCCACCGCTACGAATATTCGACCGAATATGTGCAGGTGATGAAGGATCTCTGGGAGAAGGGATCGTCCAACTTCAAGGGCAAGTTCTTCACGATGACCGACTGCCACATGAAGCCGCAGCCCGCCCACAAGATCGAACTGGTCGCGGCGGGCCAGAGCCCTGTCGGCATGGACTTCGCGGCGACCTATTGCGACTATAATTTCATCCTCGGCGCGGGCGTGAATACGCCGACCGCGCATTCCAAATCCACCGATCAATTGGTCGCATCCGCCGCCAAGACCGGGCGCGACGTCGGCGCCTATGTGCTGTTCATGGTCATCGCCGACGAGACCGACGAGAAGGCGATGGCCAAATGGCTCAACTACAAAGCGGGCGTCGACGTCGACGCGCTGCTCTGGATGGCCGACCAGGGCAGCCAGGACAAGGCCGCCGCCGATAGCGGCACCGCCAAGACGATCAACCTGCCGGATCAGGCGGTGAACTTCAACATGGGAACCCTCGTCGGCTCCTGGGCGACGGTCGCCAAACTGCTCGACGAGGCGGCGGCGGCGCGCGGCACCAAGGGCCTGATGCTCACCTTCGACGATTTCGTGGAGGGCATCGACAATTTCGGCCAGCACATCCAGCCGCTGATGCAATGCCGCGCCAACAAATTGTCGGCGGCGGCTTGAGCGAGGATCTCGACCTCAACTACGCCCGCGCGGGCTTTCATCACCAACTCGAACCCGGACGGCGTCCGGCCCTGCTGCTGATCGACTTCTGCGAGGCCTATTTCGAGCCGACCTCGCCGCTCTATGCTGGCGTCGAGGCGGCGCTCGCCTCGGCGCTGCGCGTGCGCGCGGCGGCGCGGGCGGCGCAGGTTCCGGTGATCCTGACGCAGGTCGTCGTTACGCCCGGCGGCTTCGACGGCGGCATTTTCCGTCGCAAGGCGCCCGTCACCGCCTGCTTCGAGCGCGGCCACCCGCTCGCCGGCTTTCCGCGCGACCTGACGCCCGAGGCGGACGAACTCATCGTCACCAAACAATACCCCTCCGCCTTTTTCGGCACGTCGCTCGCCTCGACGCTGACGGCGGCGGGGATCGACACCGTGCTGCTGACCGGCTTGACGACCAGCGGCTGCGTGCGCGCGACCTGCATCGACGTCATGAGCCACGGCTTCATTCCGCTCGTCGTGCGCGACGCCTGCGGCGACCGCGCGGCCGGACCGCACGAGGCCAATCTCTACGACATGAGCGCCAAATACGCCGAGGTCGTCGATGAGGCCTACGCGCTCCGCTACCTGGGCGCGTTGCGCTGAGACCGCGCGGCGCCGCCCAAATGCGAGGCGTTACGCGAAATCTTTGACCTCGTGCGCCGGGCGGCTTCGTGCCAGCCTCTCGTGCGCCCAAGGCGGATGCGCTGACAGGGAGGAGGAAAACCGGAGCCAGCGACGATGCGTAGCTATATTCCTTTGAACGCGCTGCGGGCCTTCGAGGCGGCGGCCCGACACCTCAGCGTCAGCCGCGCCGCCGAGGAACTGTGCGTCACGCCGACCGCGATCAGCCATCAGATACGCTCGCTCGAAGGGTTTTTGGAGACGCCGCTGTTCGACCGCAAGAACGGCAAGCTCGCGCTCAATCCCGCGACCGCCAACGCGCTGCGCGAATTGTCGGAAGGCTTCGACAAGCTGGAGACGGCGTTGATGTCGCTCAACCGGCGCGGCCAGCGCCGCAAGCTGGCGGTGGCGGCCTCGCCCTCGCTGTCGTCGCTGTGGCTGATGCCCAAGCTCCACCGCTTTCTCAGCCTTGCGCCCGAGGTCGATCTCAGCCTGTGCACCGCGATCAGCGACAGCGATTTCGCCGAAGGCCCGTTCGACGTCGCCATCGCCTCCAACGCCGACGTGCCTGGCCGCAAGAGCGATTACCTGATGGACGAACGCATCTATCCCGTCTGCGCCCCGCATCTGCTGGCCCCGGGCCTTGCGCCCGAACGCGCGTTGCATGAATTGCCGCTCCTTCACGACGACAAGGCCAGCGAGGATTTTCCGACCTGGCGGCGGTACTTCGAGGCGACGCGGCGCGAGCCGCGCGACCTGACCCAGGGCCTGCGGTTCAATCAATCCAGCCTCGCCATCGACGCGGCCGCGCGCGGTTTCGGCGCCCTTCTGGCGCGCAGCCGCCTCGTCGCCGGCCCGCTGGCCGAGCGGCGGCTCACGCTGTTGTCCGATTGCGCCTATCCTGTTTCCTACCGTTATTACGCGCTGCGGCCGCGCGGGCCGGAATCGCGGCTGGCGACGCAGTTTCTCGATTGGTTGGCGGCCGAAATCGAGGCCGAGGACGCCGCCTGGGCTTTTGACGCGGCGGCTTCAATCGCTCAGCGCGTGAGCGTCGCGCTCGGCCCAGACGAGCGTCGCCTGCCCGCCAATCTCGACGGGCGCTGCGAAGAACGTTTCGTCGGAAACAAGCGCCGCCGCGTCGACGCCGTTCTCGCCCGCGACGGTCACGCGGACCGTCGAGCCCAGATATTCGACATTGGCGACGCGACCGCGAAAGCCGACGGCGTCGTCGGCTGAGCCGAGCCGGCAGCGGTCGGCGCGCACGGCGATGCGGCGCCCGTCCCGCGCCAACACATTATGGCCGCCGATGAACCGGGCGACGAAGGCCGTGCCGGGGCGCTCGAAGATTTCGCGCGGGGCGCCGGCCTGGCGGATGTGGCCCGCCTCCATCACCACGACCAGATCGGCCAGCGCCATCGCCTCGTCCTGGCTGTGGGTGACGTGAACGAAACTGATGCCGAGATCGCGTTGCAGCCGCTTCAGTTCGCCGCGCATATGCTCGCGCAGGAACGGATCGAGCGCCGACAGCGGCTCGTCGAGCAACAACACTTTTGGCCGCGTAATCAGCGCGCGCGCCAGCGCCACGCGCTGCTGCTGGCCGCCCGACATTTGCGCTGGCAGCCGCTCGGAAAACTCGCCCATTCGCACCAGATCCAGAAACTCGCGCGCCTTCTCCCGCCGCTCCGCTTTGGCGACGCCGCGCACCTTGAGGCTGTAGGCGACATTGTCGACGGCGCTCATATGCGGGAACAGCGCGTAATTCTGGAACATCATCGACGTGCCGCGGTCGGCGGGCGGCGCGTCGGTCACGTTGCGGTCGCCGATCAGAATATCGCCCGAGGTAGCCGCCTCGTGGCCGGCGATCATCCGCAGCGTCGTCGACTTGCCGCAACCGCTGGGACCGAGCAGACAGCAATAGCTGGCTTTGGGAATGCGCAGCGAGACGCCGTTCACGGCCGCTGCGCCCTGATAGACCTTGGAGACGGCGACCATTTCGAGATCATAGCGCTGCGACGGCGGCGTTGAGACGGGCGCCTCGATGGCGGCGTGAGCGTTCATGGGCGCCTCCTCAAGCAGGTGTTGCGCGCCCGCCCGAGCGGCGGCGCACCATGAGGCCGATGATGGCGATGGCTGCGGTGAGAACGAGAAAGGAAACCACGGTGGTCACCGTGCCGAGCGCGAACAGGACCGGCGAAATCGCCGCCGTCGTCATCGCCCAGATTTCCAGCGGCAGCGTATTGACGGCGCCCACCGTCAGTTGCGAGCGCGGGAACTCGTCGTAGGACAGCGTGAAGCCGAACAAAGCCACGCCGACCACGCCCGGCATGATGATCGGCAAGATGATGTCCTTGAAACGCTGCCATGCGGAAGCGCCCAGATCGGTCGCCGCCTCCTCATAGCGGCGGTCGAAGCGCCCGATGGTGGCGAAGGTAATCATCAGGCCGAACGGCAACGTCCATGTGAGCTGCGCGCCGAGGCCCGAGGTGAACAGGCTCGTCCGCCAGCCCAGTTGCTTGAAGCCGAGCGCGATGCCGAAGCCGACGAACAGGCTTGGCATCACCAGGCTCGCCACCGCCGTATAGAACAACAAGCCCGCGCCGGGAAAGCGGCGGCGAAACGCCAGCCCCGCCGAGACGCAGATGACGACCGTCAGCGCCGAGGCCAGCACCGCCATCTCCAGCGAGCGCAGCAGCGCGCTGGGAATGTCGCCGACGCGGCCGGTGTCAGACAGCAATTGCTTGAACCACAGCAACGATGTCCCCTCCATCGGGAAGCTCATGCCGCCATTCTCGCCCTGAAAGGACAGAATGAAGATCACCAGCATCGGCCCATACATGAAGGCGAGGAACGCCGCGAAGAAGGCGGCCAGAAAGTAGAACGATTTCGGCCGCGGCTGGCCGGGCTCGGTCATCATCCCGCCAGTTCCTTGCGCACGTCGACGACGCGGAAGATCACGCCGACGAGGACAACCACGACCACCAGCAACACGACGGAACTGGCCGCCGCCGGCGGATATTCAAAGGCGCTCAATTGCGTGGCGATGGCGGAGACGACGCCGGCGCTTTTTCCCCCGCTCAGCACATGCACGATGAAATAATCGCCCATCGTCTGCGTCAGCACCAGCGCCGAACCCAGCGCCACCCCGGTGCGCGAGAGCGGCAGCACGATGTCGCGAACGATCTGGAATTCGCTGGCGCCGGCGTCGCGCGCGGCCGATATGAGCGCCTTGTCGATCTTCGACATGGAGTTGACGATCGGCGCCGCCATCATCATCGTCAGAATATGCACATAGGCGACGATGACGGCGAAATCCGAGAACAGCAGGAAGTCGAGCGGGGTTTTCGACAAACGCATCGCCAGCACGACGTCGTTGAGGATGCCCTCGCGGCCGAGGAATGGCATCCATGAAATCATGCGGATCATATTGGAGGTGAAGAACGGAATCGTGCAGGCGACCAGCAGGCCGATGCGCCAAGCCGTCGTGCGGACGTGAAAGGTGAGGAAATAGGCGACGAGGAAACCGACCGCCACCGTGATCGCCTCGACGATCACCGCATATTCGAAGGTCTTGGAGTAGAGTTGCAGCGTGATCGACGAGGTGAAGACGTCGGCGTAATTGTCGAGCAGAAAGGCCGGATAAATCGCCAGACGGTCGTAGTCGAAGAAGCTGACGACGAATACGAACACGAGCGGCGCCACGAAGAACACGAGCAGCACCAACGCCAGCGGCGCCGCCTGCATCCACGACACGACCGCTCCCGGAAGGGCTCGGCGTCGGGATCGGCGGGCGGCGCCCGCCGTCGCCGCGTCAAGATTCGCCGCCAGCGTCATGCCGCGATGAACTCGTTCCAGCGCTTGATGAGATAACGCTGCTCGTCCATGCGGGAATTCCATACCGCGACATTGCCCATGCGCTTGGTCATGGCGCCGCCGTCGCGGACGTTGCCAGCCTTCTCCATCAGCGCGCCGAAGGGATCATGAATGTCCTTCGCCGCCGGCTTGCCCTCGTACCAGTAATCCCATTCGTAGGGTTCCAGGAATGTCTTGGCGGTCTCCGGCACGGACGAATAATAGCCCTGACGCGCGATGAACGCGCCCTGCCAGCCCGAATTGTACCAGTTGAGATATTCCATCGCCGCGTCGAGTTTGAGGCCGGTCAGATGCTTGAGCGGGACGAGCGTGATGCCCCAACCGCGATAGCCCTCTTTCAGCGGCACGAAGGTGCAGGGGATGCCGCGCGCGCGCAACGCGGTGACGGCGGGCGCCCACATTGACTGAATGACGACCTCGCCGCTCGCCATGAAACTCACGGATTGGTCGAAATTCTGCCAGAACGCGCGGAACTGCCCGGACTTCTTGTATTCGATCAGCTTCTTGATCGTGGCGTCGATCTCGGGCTTGGTGAGATTGCCGATGTCGGCGTATTTGATCTGGCCCGACGCCTGCAACGCCATCGCCGCGTCGAGGATGCCGATGTCGTATTCATCGACCAGCGCCGCCTTGCCCTTGAACTGCGGATTGAGCAGTTCGGCCCAACTGTCGATCTTGCGGCCGATCAGATCGGGACGGATACCCAGCGTATCGGCGTTGGTCAGCGTCGGGATGCTGGCGAGCCAATCGGTGGGCGTCGGCGAGAGCTTCGCGCCGCTGCCGTCGGTGTAATATTGGAACTTGATCGGCGCGCCGCCCGCGGTCGGCGCCTTCTTGCCGTCGGTGTATTCGCCCTTGGTGAACAAGGGCATCGTTTTGTCCCACCATTTGTATTTGGAAGTCGAAATCGGCAGTCCGATTTTCGTCTTCATGATGTCAGGCACGGTGTTGATCGAGAGGTCGGCGATGTCGATGGAATCGGGCTGGGTGAACAGCCGGTTCATCTGGGTGTTCAAGTCGACCGCCTGCATCTCGATTTTGAAGCCGAGATCCTTGCTCGCCTGCGCGCCAATCTGCGGGATGACCGAGAACGATTGCCCGACATGGGTGATCGTCACATTCTTGATGTTCTGCGCCCAAATGGTCGGAAAGCCGGTGATCGCGCCCGATCCCGCAGCCAATCCCGCGACCGCCGCGCCGCCCTTCAACAAAGAACGTCTTGTCACGCCCGTATCGGGCGTATCCTTGAACTGCGACATTTAAACCTCCAACCCCGCGCGAGGATGCTGGCGCCTTGCGCGTCCTGCGCCAAACGATCTGATTTCATCCGGCCGTGAAATTAGCTTCAGGCCAAAAAAGCGCCGTCTGCCCGCGCATTGGGCGGATTTACCGCCCCAGGTCGGCGCGGCACTTCATCCTCGGCTGGATCTGTTCGCCGAACTGCTCCATGCCGACGATGAAATCGTCGAACGTCAGCATCACGCCCTTGAGGTCGGGAATGGCGGCGATCTCGTCGAGACGCCGTGCGACGCTCTCATAGGAGCCGATCAGCTTCAATATGCCGGTCGGCTGCGGGTCTTTGATGACGCGCGCCAGATTGGAGGCGGTCGAGCCATCCTGCGCCTTCGCATCCGCCCCCGCCTGCGTCGCCTGCCATTGCAACGCCACCAGATCGGTCCCGGCCTTGTAATGCTCCCATTTGGCGAAGGCGGCCTCATCGGTCTTGTCGGCGATCACCATGAGCAGCAGCAGCGCGCCGACATCGCGCCCGGAGCGGCGCACGGCCTTCGAGACGCGCGCGACCACATCGACCACGCGGCTGCAATCGTTGAGGCCCGGCGCGCCGACGAAATTGTAATCGCCATATTCGGCCACGAACCTCATGCCGCGATCGCTTTGCCCCGCGCCGACGATCTTTATCGGCGCAGACGGACGTGGGCTCAGCACGCAATCGTCCATCTGAAAATATTCGCCCTTGAAATCCGAGCGGCCTTGCGTCCAGAGATCGCGCATCACCTGCACATATTCGGACACAAAGTCGTAGCGTCGCGCGAAATGCGCCTCGCCCGGCCACAGGCCCATTTGCTGGTATTCCTTGGGTTGCCAGCCGGTGACGATATTGACGCCGAACCGCCCCGGCGCCACGGAATCGATGGTCGAGGTCATGCGCGCGACCAGCGCCGGCGGCATGGTCAGCGCCGCGACGGAGGCGAACAACTGGATGCGCTGCGTCACCGCCGCCAGCGCCGACATCAGCGTGAACGATTCCAGATTGTGCACCCAATATTCGCTGGGACCGTCGTAGCCGCGCAGCTTTATCATCGAGAGCGCGAAGTCGAGGCCGTAGAACTCCGCGCGCTGGGCGACCGTGCGGTTGAGGTCGAAGCTCGGCATGGTCATCGGCGAAGTGGTCGAGATCAACCAACCACGACTGCCGATGGGAAGAAAGACGCCGACTTTCATGCCGCCATCCGGATATGGCCACGGCTCTTCATCAGCGGCTGGATATGGCGGCCGAACTGGTCGAGGCCGATCAGGAAATCGTCGAAGGTCATCATCACGCCCGCCACCCCGTCGATCTCGGCGATCTCGTCGAGATAGGCCGCGACCTTCGCATAGGAGCCGCAGAAGGTTTGCAGATAGCTGGCCTTCGCCGTCTCGCGCGCCTTCTTGAGCAGTTCGGCGGTGGAGTCCTTGCTCGCCTTGACATCCATCGCGCTCTGCCCGGACATCCAGGCCAGCGCCTCGACGTCGGCGCCGGCGTTGTAATGGGCGAGCTTGGCCTGCGCCTTCTCGTCGGTCTCGTCGGCGATGATGGTCAGCAGCACCAGCGCGCCGATCTGGCGCTCGACCCCCTCGGTGGCCTTCTTCAATCGCGCGATGGTTGAGGCGACGGCTTTGGGATTGTTGTCCTCGAAGGCGGCGACGAAATTGTAGTCGCAATAATCGGCGACGAACTTCATGCCGCGGTCGCTCTGGCCGGCCGAGACGACGGTGATCGGATGGCTGGGCTTGGGCAGCAGCCGGCAGTCGTTCATCGTGAAATGCTGGCCCTTGAAATCGCTCTTGCCGGTCTCCCACAGCTCGCGCATCACCGCGACATATTCGGTTGAATAATCGTAGCGATAGCCGAAATAGGCGTCGCCCGGCCACAGGCCCTGCTGATCGTATTCCGCCTTCTGCCAGCCTGAGACGATATTGACGCCGAACCGGCCCGGCGCGATGGAATCGATCGTCACCGCCATGCGCGCGACCATCGCCGGCGGCAACGTCAGCACCGCGACGGAGGCGAACAATTTAATGCGCTTCGTCACGGCGGCGAGGCCCGCCATCAGCGTGAACGATTCCAGATTGTAGTCCCAATATTCGGTCGGGCCGCCGTAGCCGTGCAGCTTTATCATCGACAGCGCGAAATCGAGGCCGTAGCTTTCTGCCTTCTGCACGATGGCGCGGTTGAGATCGAAGCTCGGCATATATTGCGGCGATGTCGCGGACGCGATCCAGCCGTTGTTGCCGATGGGAATGAAAACGCCGACATCCATGCCTATCGCCCCTTGAGTTCGGGGCCAGCCTGCGCCGGGGCTGAGGTGAAACCAACTGATGTTTTTTCATGCCCGCCGGACAAATATTGGCTAGGCCGCGCGGCGCCCTCTCGGCTAGGCTCGCGGCGCGGAGGGTCTTATGCGCAAAGTGGCGTTTATCGGAACGGGCGGCACGATCTCGTCCATCGGCAAGGGGCCGCTGGACCTGATCGACTACACCGCCAACGGCAAGATGGTGCATGCCGAGGAAATCGTCGCCGCCGTGCCGGAATTGCGCGAGGTCGCCGAGGTCGAGGTCATCAAATATCGCAACATACCGAGCCCGGCGATCGGCTTTCCCGAATGGAGGGAGCTGGTCGAGCTATGCGCCCGGCTGGAGCGCGAGACGCCTGATCTTGCCGGCATCGTCATCGGCCACGGCACAGCGACGCTGGAGGAGACTGCCTATGTCCTCAATCTGACGTTGAAGGTGAAAATCCCGGTCGTGGTGGTGGGTTCGCAGCGCCCGCTCAGCGGGCTGGCCAGCGATGCGGCGACCAATCTCGTCGCGGCGGTGCGCACGGCGGCGAGCCCCGACTCTGTGGGGCGCGGCGTGCTGGTTGTTCTCAACGACGAGATTCAGGCCGCGCGCGACGTCACCAAGACTTCGACCTTCCGGCTTCAAACCTTTCGCACGCCCGATTTCGGCGTGCTGGGCAGCGTCGACGGCGAGCATGTGCGCTATTACCGCCGCGCCGAGCGGCGCTCGGCCCCGGAAACGGAGTTTGACGTCGCCAAGCTGGACCCGCCGCCGCGCGTCGACATCAGTTATTCCTACGCGGGCTCGGACGGCGCGGCGATCCGCGCTTTTGTCGCGGCGGGCGCCAAGGGGATCGTGCTGGCCGCCTTCGCGCCGGGCATGACGACGCCGGGCGAGCAGGCGGCGATCGAGGAGGCGCGGCGGCAGGGCGTCACGGTGATGGTTTCCACCCGCGCCGGCAGCGGCGTCGCGCTCGATCCGTTGCGGCTGCGTGAACTCGGCGTGATGAGCGCCGACAACCTCAATCCGCAGAAGGCGCGCGTCCTGCTGTCGCTGGCGCTGTCGGTCAGCGACAAGCCCGCTGACATCCGCCGCATCTTCGCCACTTACTGACGGCGGGAGGATCTGTTGCGTCCCAACGAAATGACCGCGACGCAGGCGGTGGCGCGTCTGCGCTCGGGCGAGTTGACCGTCGAGGCGCTGGCGCGCGCCTGTCTGGAGCGGGTGAGCGAGCGCGACGAGGCCGTGCGCGGCTGGGCGTTTCTCGACCCCGAGGCCGTGCTGGAAAAGGCGCGCGAACTCGACGCGCGAGCTATCAAAGGCCCGCTGCATGGCTTGCCCGTCGCGGTCAAGGACGTGATCCTCACCGAAGACATGCCGACGCAGCACAATTCGCCACTCTACAAGGACAGTTTCCCGCGCCTCGACGCCGGCTGCGTCAAGACTTTGCGCGCGGCGGGGGCCTTGATCCTAGGCAAGACCGACACGACCGAATTCGCCTCCGTCACCCGGCGCGGGACCGCGCGCCATCCGCTCGATTCCTCGCGCACGCCGGGCGGCTCGTCGAGCGGTTCGGCGGCCGTGGTGGCCGATTTTCAGGCGACGCTGGGCCTGGGCACCCAAACGGCGGGATCGACGATCCGGCCGGGGTCGTTCTGCGGCCTTTATGCGATGAAGCCGACCTGGGGCGCGATCAACCGCGAAGGCTTGAAAATGCTGGCGCTGAGCCTCGACACGCTCGGGCTTTATGCGCGCTCAGCGGACGATCTCGACCTTCTCGCCGATGTTTTCGAGCTGGAAGACCGCGCGCCGCCGCCGCCGTTCTCGCTGAAAGGCGCGCGGATCGCGGCCTGCGCCTCGCCCGCCTGGGACAAGACCGAGCCGGCGACGCGCGACGCCTTCGCGCGCGGCGTCGCGCTGCTGCGCGAGGCGGGCGCCGAGGTCGAGCCGCTGGATCTGCCGCCCGCCTTCGACGCCTTGCCGGAGCATCAGGCGACCGTGATGGCGGGCGAGGCGCGCGCGACTTTCTTGAGCGAGTTGCGCGCGCAAGAGGCGCTGCTGCACGACGATCTCAAGGCGCTGGCGGCCGGGC
>JAJYDD010000089.1 GCA_021777795.1 Pseudomonadota bacterium
GCGGCATTGACCGTTGCGCATTTCGCAATAATCTCGCCTCATCGTTGCGGAGACGTCATGAGCGGCCAGCTCGAATGGATGCGGGTGTTTCTTTCGGTGGCGGAACTGAAGAGCTTCGCCGCCGCCGCGCGCCGGCTGCAAATGTCGACCTCCGCCGTCACCCGCCACATCGGCGAACTGGAACGCGAACTCGGCGCGCAACTCCTCGTGCGCACCACCCGCCGGGTCTCGCTGACGCGGCCGGGCGAGGATTACGCAAAATCCGTCAAGATCATCCTCGGCGAGGTCGAGACCGCCAACGCGCGCGCCCAGCAGACGCAGGGCGCGCTGACGGGGGATTTGCGCGTCAGCGCGCCGCTGTCGCTGGGCATCCGGTTGCTGCCGCCGGCTTTGGCGCGGTTTCGCGCCGCCCATCCCGATCTGCGCCTGTCGCTGAGCCTGAGCGACCGCTTCGTCGATGTCGTAGGCGAGGGCTTTGACATGGCGTTGCGGGTTTCCGGGCCGCCGGCGGACAAATCGACGATCTGGCGAAAAATCTGCGTCGTGCCGCGCCTGCTCGTCGCCTCGCCGCTCTACCTCAGCGCCAGGCGGCCGCCGCGCGCGCCGCGTGATCTCGCCGACCACGTGTGCATCGGCTACGCCAACCTCGCCGCGCCCGATCGCTGGTCCTTCACCCATGCGCCTTCCAAGCAGCGCCAGAGTGTGCGCCTGAGCTTCGGCTTCGAATGCGACAACGGCGACGTGGCGGCGGAAATGGCGGCGCTCGGCGAGGGAATCGCGCTGCTGCCGCGTTTCATCGTGGCGAAATATCTGGAGGCGGGGGCGCTGGCGCCGGTGCTGCCGACCTGGAGCGCGCCGGAAATCTGGCTCACCGCCTATTTCCCTCCCTACGAGGAACTGCCGGGGCGGGTCGAGGCTTTCGCCCGCTTCGTCGAGCGATGGATCGCGGCCGATCCATCGATGCTGACCGGCGCGGCGCGCCCGCGTTCGCCTGCGCCGGAACCCAAGCGCGGCTGAGCGGTTACCTCCTCACTTGGAGGCGCGCCTTGTTGCAGCAGGTTGAAACACAGAAGCGCGAGATCTCCGATCTGGCGATGATCGGCGACGGCAAATGCGCGATGCTCGTCGATCGCGCTGGCGCGATCGCATGGGGATGCTGGCCGCGTTTCGACTCGCCGGCGCCCTTCGCCAGCCTGCTCGGCGACGACGACAACGGCGAGTGGCGCATCGCGCCCGGGGAATCCTTCAAAGTCTCCCGCCAGTACCGGCCCGATACGCTGGTACTGGAAACCCATTTCGAGACCGAACGCGGTTCCGTGTCGCTCATCGATTTCATGCCCTTTGAAGGCGCGCAAGCTCTGGTGCGGCGCGTCCGATGCCGGCGCGGGATCGTGGCCATGACGTCTCGCTTCGCGCCGCGCGCCGGGTTCGGCCGGTCCACCCCCGAAACGTGGCGGGAAGACGGGCGCTTGCGGGTCGCCGGCGAACAACTCGATCTCGCCCTGCAATCCACGCGGCCGGATCTTGCCGAGCCCGACGCCCGCATCGCGTTTGAGCTTTCCGAGGGCGAGGCCGTCGATTTCGTGCTGAGCGCCCCCGAGGACGCGCCCGAGGACGCAGGCGTATTCGCCGCCGAGGCGGAACGGCGATGCGCAGCCTTCTGGCGGGCCTGGGCGGTGCGATGCACCTATATCGGCCCCTGGCGCGCGGCCGTGGTGCGCTCGCTCATTACGCTGAAAGCCCTCATCTATGCGCCCACAGGCGCGATGGTCGCGGCCCCGACCTCCTCTCTGCCCGAGCAGATGGGCGGCGAGCGCAACTGGGACTATCGCTATTGCTGGCTTCGCGACGCGACGTTCACAATTATGGCCTTTCTCCACGCCGGCTATCTGGAGGAGGCGGAAGCTTGGGTGAACTGGTTCGTGGCGGCGACGAAAGCCAACAGCGGCAAGCTTTACCCGTTTTACGGCGTCAACGGCGCTGAGGTGATCGAGGAGAGGGAGGCGGACTGGCTCTCCGGCTTCGACCATTCCCGCCCGGTGCGCTTCGGCAACGGCGCGCGGCGGCAGTTGCAACTCGATGTCTACGGCGAGGCGCAGGACGCGATTTTCCAGTGGCGCGCGGCCGCCGACAGGAAGGGCGATTTCGGTTGGGCGCAGCAGGTGCGGATGCTCAATCATCTTAGCGGCGTCCTAGACCAACCCGATTGCGGCATCTGGGAACAGCGCAGCCACCGCGAGTGGTTCACGCAGTCTCGGGTCTTGGCCTGGGTCGCCTTCGATCGCGTGCAGCGCAGCGCCGCCCGGTTCGGCTTGTCCGCCCCTTCGGATTGGGAGACCAAGGCGGCCGGCCTGCACGAGGAAATTTGTTCGCGCGGCTACGACCCGCAACTCGGCGCGTTCACCCGAGCCTACGGGTCCAAGAGCCTGGATGCGAGCGGCCTGTTGATCGGGCTCGTCGGTTTTCTGCCGGCGTGCGATCCCCGGCTCGTCGGAACCCTAGAGGCTGTACGTAAAAACCTTGGCGACGGTCCCTTCCTCAGGAGATACGACACCGAGCGCGAACAGGACGGCATGACGGGCCGCGAGGGCGCGTTCCTGCCCTGCTCGTTCTGGATGGCGGATAATCTCGTTCTGCTTGGGCGGCGCGACGAAGCCGCCGCGATCTTTGAACAGGTCGCAGGCGTCGCCAATGATGTCGGGTTGCTGTCGGAGGAATACGACGTTTCCGGCCGTCGGCTCCTCGGCAATTTTCCGCAGGCGCTCACGCATCTGGCGCTGGTCCACACCGCCTTGAACCTGACCGGCGACGGCCCCGCGCATCGCCGCGCCAGCAGCGATTATTGAAAGGGATCTCGCGATGACCGATCAGACATTGGCCGATCAGCCCTCTTTTGCGGGACAGGTGGTCGTCGTCACCGGCGCCGCCGCGGGCGTCGGGCGCGCGGTCAGTCTGCGCTTTGCGCGCCAAGGCGCCAAGCTCGGCTTGATCTCGCGCGACGCCGCCGCGCTGGAGGCGCTGGCCGAGGAAGTGCGCGCGCTGGGCGGCCAAGCGGCTGTCGCCGCCATCGACGTCAGCCTCGCCGCCGACGTCGCCGCCGCCGCTGACCGCTTCACCGACGAGCTTGGACCCATAGACATATGGGTCAACGACGCCATGCTGACCGTGTTCTCGCTGGTGCGCGACATTTCCGCTGACGAGTTCAAACGGGTGACGGAGGTGACCTATCTCGGCGTCGTCTACGGAACGATGGCGGCGCTGCGCCACATGCGCGGGCGCGACAGCGGCCGCATCATCAACATCGGCTCGGCGCTGGCCTATCGCGGGATACCGCTGCAAGCCGCCTATTGCGGCGCCAAACACGCCATTCGCGGATTCACGGGCTCGGTGCGCAGCGAACTCGACAGCGAAAGCTCGCAGATCACCATCTCCATCATCGAGTTGCCGGCGATGAACACCCCGCAGTTCGATTGGGCGCGCACGCATCGGCCGCATCTGCCGCGCCCGATGGGGACGATCTACCAGCCCGAAACGGCGGCCGAGGCGGTGTTTCAAGCCGCCATCACCGGCGCGCCCGAATATTGGGTCGGCGCCTCGACGGTGCTGACCATCGTCGGCAATATGATCGCGCCGCGCCTCATGGATTGGTGGCTCGGCCGGACGGCGATCAGGGGCCAGGAAACGCGCGCGGCCACGCCCTCGGGACGGCGCGACAATCTGTTCGATCCCATCACCGAGATGCACCGCACGCAAGGGTCGTTCGAGGGGGCCCACGAAACCGCCGCCATCCTGCCCGGGGACGCCACGCGCGCGGCGATCGTCGCCGGCGGCGCGGCGCTGTTTTTCTTGATTGGGTTTAGGGCCGCCGGCCGTTCGGGCCGCCGCGCGCGCGCGGCGCTTCGACGCGCCGGGCCGCAGGCGCCTTGATCGCCGCACTGGGAAACCTTTCCGCGCTGCGATAGGTCATAGCCCCGCGTCCCCGAGGCCGAGAGACCATGCTGTCCATCCTGCTCGCCTTCCTCGCGCGCCTTTTGCTGGTTCTGCTGTTCCTGCCGTTCAGCGCGCTGGATAAGGCGCTCAACTTCTCGCAGGCGACCGCGCAGGCGCAAAAGCAAGCGGGCGCGCTGTGGCTGGCGCGGCTGCTGATCGTCGGCGGCCTCGCCGTCGAATTATTCATGAGCCTGGGGGTGCTTACCGGCATAGCCGACAGGTTTGCGGCCCTTGTGCTCGCGCTTTATTGCGTCGTGACCGCCGTCATGTGGAAACAATTCTGGCGCGAGCCGGATTTCCGTCTCGTGGGCGCCAGCCAGGGGCGTGAAGTGTTCTGGGATTTCCTGAAGAATCTCGCCGTCGCCGGCGGCTTTCTGATGCTGGCGTTCGGCGCCAGCGCCGCGTCCGTGCAGTCGTTTTTCGACGCGCCGCTGGCCTCCCATCACCCCTATGCGCAGGCAGGCGTCCCATGAGCGAAAACGAGAGGCCCGCCGTCCCGTTCTGGCGGCTCTATGCCGACGCAACCGGCGTCAGCCGTTGGAAGCGCGGTCTGATGACGCGCTTTGCGCTCAAATCCATCCAACCACAGGCGGCGCCGCAGTGGCAGGGCGATCAGTCGCGCGGCGACATTAGCGTGATGACGACCGTGCTGCCGGTCGGCTGGCGCGGTGACTGGCACGAGAACCCGACGCCGCAATGGATCGTGCCGATCTCCGGGCGCTGGTGGGTCGAGGCGATGGATGGCGAGCGGCAGGAATTCGGCCCCGGCGAATTCTCCTTCGGCGGGGATCAGAATTGCCGCGAGCGCGACGGGCGCAAGGGCCATTGCTCGGGTACGCTTCGCGACGAACCGGCGGTGCTGATGTTGATTCAGTTCCATGACGCCGCCGCCTTGCCACGCTTCGAGGATTGACGCATGACCGGCGAATTGCTCGTCGATTACGAGGCCGCCGAAAGCCTCGATCCCCGTTTCGATCGGTTGGTTCTCGCCAACGCCCCGCTCGAACGGCTGGCGGAGGGGTTCCGCTGGTTGGAGGGCCTCGTCTGGATGGGCGATTGGGACGCGCTGCTGTTTCAGGATCTGCCCAACAACCGCACGATGCTATGGCGCGACGCGACCGGCGCCAGCGTCTGGCGCGCGCCGTCGCACTACGCCAACGGCCAGACGCGCGATCTTCAAGGGCGGCTGGTCTCCTGCTCGCATCGGCGCCGCTGCCTGTTGCGCACCGAATACGACGGCGCGCTCACGGTGCTCGTCGATCGGCACAACGGCAAACGCCTCAACGCGCCCAACGATGTGACCACGGCCGCGGACGGCGCGATCTGGTTCAGCGATCCTCTCTACGGCATTTCGAACGATTACGAGGGCGGCGTGCAGACAAGCGAGCAGCCCCCTGCGTTCTACCGCTTCGACCCCGCAAGCGGGGTCCTACAAGTCGCCGCGTCCGATTTCGACGGGCCGAATGGCCTCGCCTTCTCGCCCGACGGCCGGCGGCTCTATGTCGCTGAGACCGGCGATCAGACTCGGCCCGACCCGAAGCAATATATTCGCGTTTTCGATGTGGGCGAAGGCGGCGCGCTGTCGGGCGGCGACATTTTCCATCGCATCAGTCCCGGCTATTGCGACGGCATGGCGGTCGATCGCGACGGCCATATTTGGTCGAGCGCCGCCGATGGCGTGCATTGCCTGACGCCGCGGGGCGAGTTGATCGGCAAGATCCGCATCCCCTATCGGGTTTCCAATCTCTGTTTCGGCGGCGCGGCGGGCAACCGGCTGTTCATCGGCGGCTCGCACACGCTCTATGCGATCTATCTCAACACAAACGGCGCCGCCCCATGAACATCGCGCGCCTGAAAGTGCTGAGCGGCGACCCCTCGGCGCTGCGCGACTTCTACCGCCGCGTCTTTCAAGCGCGCGAAACGTCTGACGGTTGCGCGCTGGGTGAGGAGCGGATCGAGATCGCGCTCGCCGACGATCCCCGTCCCGATCCGTTCCTCAGCAACGAGACGGGGTTTCAGCATTTCGCGCTGGTGGTGGCGGACATGCGGCGGGCTTATGCGCAGCTCAGCGCCTGCGCGGGATGGCGGCCGATCTCGCTCGCCGGCCCCGAGCGCTTGCCAAAAGCCTCCGGCGGCGCGACGGCGTTCAAGTTTCGCGATCCCGAGGGACGGCCGCTAGAGTTGCTGCAATTCGCCCCTGACGCAATCCCGCCGCTTTGGCGCGCGCGCTTCGAGGCTGATCCCCAGCGCGTGTGTCACGGCGTCGACCATACCGGAATTACGATCCGCGACGCCGGGGTGAGCGCGGCGTTCTGGGCGGCGGTCGGCCTGGACGTCCTGCATCGCCAGATCAACCAGGGCCCCGAACAGGCGCGCCTCGACGGATTGGTCGCGACCTCTGACACGGAAGTCGAAATCCTCTCGCTGTCGTCGCCCGAGGGCGTGCGGCCCGGCGTCGAATTGCTCTGCTATCGGCGCCCGCCCACGGAGATTCGCGCCGCCAACGACCGCTCGACGGCGGCGACAACCGTCATCATGTCGGCGCCCCAGCCGCAGGGCGTCGGCGACCGCGATCCCGACGGCCACCGGCTGGCCTTTCCGTCGAACTAGCCCGCGATCCTTTTGGCGACGATGTCGGCGACCCGCAGCGCATTGGCGACGAGGGTCAGCGTCGGGTTGACGGCGCCGATGGAGGGAAAAAAGCTCGCGTCGACGACATAGAGATTGTCGATCTCATGCGCACGGCAATCGAGATTGAGCACGGAGGTCTGCGGATCCTCACCAAAGCGCATCGTCCCCGATTGATGCGCGGTCCCGCCGATGGGCACGTCCTTACCGAAATACAGGCGCCGGTCCATCAAATGCGGGTGGATGTCGACCTTGTCGCAGATGGCGCGCAGCTTTTCCCGCAGCCGCGCGAAGCTTTCCGTGTTGGTTGGCGTAAGATCAAGATGCGGAACGCCGTCGCGATAAAACACGCGGTTCTCGGCCAGCGGGAGATCCTCGGTCGTCAACCAAAAATCAATCGAGTGTCGGGCGATCCAATCAAACGGCTGCTGCGGCATCCAGTGCAGCGCCGAGGGCAGGCCTTCCAGCTCCACTTGCGCGCCGTCGGACTTGCCGACCATCTGGATATGTCCGAGCGGAAATTCCCAATCATTGGCGGGGCTCTGCGCGTGGCCGTGATAGAAGTCATTGAGACCCAGGGTCTTTTGAAACTCGGTCGGATTGGGGGTGCGCGAAATCGCCAGCACGGTCGCGTTGTTGTGGCGCATGTAATTGCGCCCGACGAGGTCTGACCCATTGGCGAGCCCGTTCGGGCAGGCGTCGCTGAGCGAGCGAAGAAACAACAGCGCCGACGACAGTGCCCCGCAAGCCACCATCACAATGTCAGCGCTAAAGACCCGTCGCGCGCCCTCGATTTGCGTCTCGACGCCCGTTACGACGCGGCCGGCGCCATCGGTCGACAGCCGCTCGACATAGGCGCCGGTCAGCAAAGCGAGATTGGGATAGGCTTTCAAGGCGGGATCGACGCTGACCACCTGCGCGTCGGCCTTGCCGTTGGTCAGGCTCGGGTAGCCATCGAAGGGATCGCAGCGCAGGCAGGGAGAATCCGGCAGCGTGCGCCCGTTCGCGCCCTCCTCGATCCAGGCGCCGATCGGCAGATGGAATGGGTGGAGACCCTCGCGCTTGAGGCCCTCGGCGAGTTCGGCGATGCGCGGCTCATGACTGACCGGCGGCTTTGGATAGGGCCCGCTCGTCCAAGGCTCGGTTGGGTCCTCGCCGCGCGCGCCGTGGACGCGATAAAGATCCTCCGCCTGCTGATAATAGGGCTCGAACACATCGTATTTGAGCGGCCATTCCGGCGCCACGCCGTCGACGTGACGCACGGCGTGAAAATCGCTCTCGCGCAGCCGGAACAGCGCGGCGCCGTAAAGCTTGGAATTGCCGCCCACCCAATAGTGCAGACCGGGGCGAAAGCTATCTCCCTTCGAGGATTTCCAAACTTCGTCGGCCTGATAGCGGGCGCGGCCAAACACTTCCGTCGTGTCCCAGTTCTGGCGCTCGCGCGGCAGATACGAGCCGCGCTCGATCAGCAAGATTTTCTTGCCGGTCGCCGCCATACGTTGCGCCGTTGCGCTGCCGCCCGGCCCCGAGCCGATGATGATGACATCGTAACGGTCGTCAACCGCTGTCGTCGAGTCCGGCAATCGAGCGCGCTCCATCGTCAAATAGATAATGACCTTATCGCATTCGCCGCCGCCAAGCCACCCGGCGCAGCGTCACATTCGCGGGAATCGCCGTCTGAGAGCGCGTCTGCTAAATATCGCCGCGGCGGCGAAGTTTCCGGTGCGCGGCAATCCGGAACGAACGGGCGGGGAAGGCGTTTTCGATGGTCATGAAAAATTGCGACGCGCGCTTCTCCCCACCGTCCCCGCCCCAGAGGCGCGCGATATGACGACACGCTGCTCTCACGCCATGCCGTTCGGAGCGGCGGTCGAAGCGGACGGCGTGCGGTTCCGCCTCTGGGCCCCGGCGGCGCGCTCGGTGAAACTGATCGTCTACGACGAGCCTGCACGGGCTGTTCCCATGCGAGCGTCGCAGGGCGGTTGGTTCGAGACAAAGACTGAGGCGAAAGCCGGGACGCGTTACCGATTCCGCATCGACGACCGGTTCGATGCGCCCGATCCTGCCTCGCGGCATCAGCCTGAAGATGTGTTGGGGCCGAGCGCCGTGGTTGATCCCGAGGCTTATGCCTGGCGGCATGACGATTGGCCCGGGCGGCCTTGGGGCGACGCGGTGTTCTACGAATTGCATGTCGGGACGTTCACGCCGGAGGGCAGCTTCGACGGGGCGCGGCGGCGGCTCGCCCATTTGGCGGAACTCGGCGTCACCGCTATCGAACTCATGCCGATCAGCGATTTCTCCGGCGCGCGAAACTGGGGCTATGACGGCGTCCTGCCCTTCGCGCCAGACTCGGCTTATGGAACGCCGGATGCGCTGAAGCGGCTCATCGACGACGCTCACGGCTACGGCCTGATGGTGTTTCTGGACGTCGTCTACAATCATTTCGGGCCCGAGGGCAATTTCCTCGGCGCCTACGCGCCGCCGTTCTTCACCGACCGATTCAAGACGCCCTGGGGCGAGGCGATCGACTTCAGCCAGCGGCCCGTGCGCGACTTCTTCATTCACAATGGGCTTTATTGGTTGGAGGAATATCGCTTCGACGGCCTTCGCCTCGACGCCGTCCATGCGATCGAGGACGAGGGCGCGCCGCATTTTCTCGACGAGTTGGCCCAAGCCGTCCATCGCCGTTTTGACGGGAAGCGCCAGGTTCATCTCGTGCTCGAAAACGACGAGAACGAGGCGCATCTGTTGAGCGCCGGCGGCTACCGGGCGCAATGGAACGATGATTTCCACCACGCCTGTCATGTGCTAGCCACTGGCGAAGCGCAGAGCTATTATTCGGACTATGCCGCCGATCCCGTCGGCCATCTGATCCGCTGCCTGTGCGAGGGTTTCGCCTATCAGGGCGAGGCCTCGGCGCATCGCGGGGGCCGCCTGCGCGGCGAGACGAGCAAACATCTTCCGCCGACGGCCTTCGTCAATTTCCTGCAAAATCACGATCAGATCGGCAATCGTGCGTTCGGCGAACGGCTGGGCGCGCTGGCCTCTCCGCAGGCGCTGAAGGCGTTGACGGCGATCCTGCTTCTGGCGCCTTCGCCGCCGCTGCTGTTCATGGGCCAGGAATGGGGCGCGCGCGAGCCTTTCCTCTATTTTTGCGATTTTCACGACGAACTTGCGGCGGCGGTGCGCGAGGGTCGGCGGCGCGAGTTCCGCGCCTTTCCGGCTTTTCGCGATGAAGCGGCGCGCGCGCGCATCCCCGATCCCAATGCTGCGACGACTTTCGCCGCCGCACGGATTGATTGGAGCGCCCTAGAGAAAGAGCCGCATGCGCAATGGCTGAGCTTCCACCGCGAGCTTCTTCGCCTCCGCCATCGCGAGATCGCGCCACGGTTGGCGAAGCTGACGACAAACACCGCTGATGCCGAGCGACTCGGCGCGACGCAATTCCAGATATGCTGGCGGCTCGACGGAGCCCGACTTCGCCTGCGCGCAAATCTAGCCGACGCGCCCGCGCCGCTTCCCCCGCTTCCCGAGCGCGAGCGCGTGCTTTACGCACAGAATGAGGCGGCGCCGTGGAGCGTCGTCTGGAGCCTGGGCTGAGACGATGGGCGCTCCTCCAACCAACGTGCCGCGCGCCACCTATCGCCTGCAATTCCGAAAGGAATTCACCTTCGCGGACGCCATGGCGATAGTGCCTTACCTGGCGGCGCTAGGCGTAAGCCATGTCTATGCCTCGCCGCTGCTTACCGCCCGTCCGGGCTCGCCGCATGGCTACGATATCGTCGATCACAACAGCATAAATCCGGAGTTCGGCGGCGAGGCCGGCTTCGACGCCTTCGTTGAAACGCTGCGGCGTCACGACATGGGGCTGGTACTCGACATCGTGCCCAATCACATGTGGATCGGACAGGAAAATCCTTGGTGGATGGACGTCTTGGAATGGGGACCCACTTCGCCGATGGCGGGCCGCTTCGACGTGGATTGGGAGACGCCGGAGGGCCGCAAACTCCTGCTGCCGGTGCTGGGCGACCAATATGGCGTCGTGCTCGAGCGCGGCGAACTCGCGATCGGCTTCGACGAGATCAGCGGCGCCTTCGAGATTCAATATTTCGACAAGCGCTTTCCGCTCAACGCCGCAAGCCAGCTCGATATTTTGCACGCGGTCGCGCAACGCGCGCCCCTCGGCGCTCTGCTGGAGGAAATGCGCGAGCGCGCGCAAGGCGCCTTCTCCCCGCAACGCCGGGAGGCGCTGCGGCAGGCGCGATGCAAGTTGGCGCAAGGCGCGGCGCGCGACGCCCAGTTGCGCAAGGTTCTCGACGAGACGCTCTCGGCGCTGAACGGCGCGCCCGGCGACAGCGCCTCTTTCGACCGGCTGCACGCGATCCTCGACCGCCAGGCCTACAGGCTGGCCTTCTGGCGCGTCGCCGCCGAGGAGATCAACTACCGGCGCTTTTTCGACGTCAACGAACTGGCGGGATTGCGCATGGAGCAGCCGGAGTTGTTCGACGTCAGCCATGCCTTCGTCGCCCGCCTCATCAGGGAGGGCAAGGTGCAGGGTTTGCGCATCGATCATATCGACGGATTGCGCGCGCCGCGCGAATATCTCTTCCGGCTTCAGGCTCTGGCCCAAGAGGAGGGACGGGCGCGGTTTTATGTCGTCGTCGAGAAGATCCTCGCCGCGCACGAAAGATTGCGCTCGGATTGGCCAATCGCCGGCGACACCGGCTACGCCTTCATGGCGGCGGTCAACGGCGTGTTCGTCGATCCCGCCGGCGAGCGGTATCTGACGCGCTTCTATCGTCAATTCACCGGCGATAGCCAAGATTTCGAGACCACCGCGCGCGCCGCCAAGCGCCTTATCATGACCGAGGTTCTCAGCAGCGAACTCAATGTGCTCGCCGAGATGTTCCATCGCATCGCCCGCCAATCGCGCCGCACCCGCGATTTCACGCTCGCCGGGATGCGCGAAGCGCTTGAAAACGTCGTCGCGCATTTTCCGGTCTATCGCGCCTATGTCACGCCGCGCGGCGCCGATGCGCAGGACCGGCGCGACATCGAATGGGCCATAGGGCGGGCTCGCAAGGGGGCGCGCACGCTCGATGTCTCCATCTACGATTTCATCGCCGGC
>JAJYDD010000090.1 GCA_021777795.1 Pseudomonadota bacterium
TGGGGACTGAGCAATTACATGAATGGCGGCGTTAATAATGTGAATTTGGATGTTATATATTACAATAACAGCAAAGAAGCCGCTTTCGTCTTAACGGGGGCGGTCGGCGACGACACGATAACGGGATTCGGCAGTCAAGACGTGATTGAGGTCAGCCACAGCCAATTCGCCGATTTTCAGGCCTTCCAGAGCGCCCTCAGCCAGCAAAGCGGCGGCGCGGCGCTCACCCTCGACGCCAACGACAAAGTCACCTTCGTCGGCGAACAGGCCGCCAACATCACCGCCGCGCAGGTTAAATTCGTCTAGCGCCGCCTTTTCGCTTGCACCGGGCGGAAGCTCGGCTATATGAGCGGCTCTTCGACCTGTCCCGCTGGGGGCTGAACGGAAGGCTGCGCCCCTGTAGCAAGGGTTTGCAGCAGAAGCGCAGGCTTCGTCTTCCCGTGTCTCCGCCTTCGAAGATTCCTTGTTCGAGCCGTCGAGGCTCGAAGGGCTCTGCGCGGGACGGTCTGACGAAAGGAACGGCTGCATGGCTCTTTACGAGCATATCTATATCGCGCGCCAGGACGTGACGGCCCAACAGGTCGAAACGCTGACGGAAAACCTCAAGACGCTCATCGCCGCTCAAGGCGGCTCGGTTTCCAAGGTCGAGGCGTGGGGACTGAAATCCCTGGCCTATCGTATCAAGAAGAACCGCAAGGCGTTCTTCACGCTGATGAATATCGACGCCCCGGCGGCGGCGATCACCGAGCTTGAGCGCCAGCTCGGACACAACGAGGACGTCATTCGCTTCATGACCGTGCGTGTTGACGCCCATGAGGCTGGCCCCTCTGCCATGCTGCGCAAGCGCGACGACGCTGACCGCGACGAACGCGGCGGCGGTCGTCCGCCCCGAGGCGACCGTCCCGGCGGGCCCCCGCGTCGCTCGCGTGATGACGCCCAGGCTGGAGGTTTCTGATGTCGTCCGCTCCCCGTCGCCCCTTCTTCCGCCGCCGCAAGTCCTGCCCGTTCTCCGGCCCTAGCGCGCCGAAGATCGACTACAAGGACACGCGCCTGCTCTCGCGCTACATTTCCGAGCGCGGCAAGATCGTGCCTTCGCGCATCACGGCGGTTTCCGCCGCCAAGCAGCGCGAACTCGCTCAGGCGATCAAGCGCGCGCGCTTCCTGGGCCTACTGCCCTACGTGATCCGCTAAAACTCGGATACGCTGGGCGGGGCTCAAGCCCCGTCCTAACCGCCGCAACGGCCGGGACAGCGATGCAAGCCCATCTGACGAGATACGCCACCGGCGTCGGCTCCGGCGCCGCTGCGGCGCTCATTTTCCTGGCGGCGATGCGCGGCGCGCCGTTGGCGGTGGCGCTCGCCTATCTCGGCCCGCTGCCGATCATGATCGCGACGCTGGGATGGGGCTGGGACGCGGGTCTGGCGGCCCTGTTCGCCGCCTGCGGGTTCGCGGCCGCCGCATCTCCTGTATATGCGCTCGTCTATGGCCTGCTGATCGCGGCGCCCGCCTGGTGTCTGGCCGCCTTCGTCGGCGCGCCGGCCTTTTACGCTAGGCGATCTGCTGAGCCGGAGGCGCCTCGCCGCTATCCCGGTCCCGGCGCGGTTTCCGTGCTGGCGGCGGCGATGTTCATCGTCGCTGGCGCCGTCCAATTGTCGATGATGTGGTTCGGCCAGGGCGGCTATAATGGCGCCGTGGCGGCGCTTTCCGCCGAAATCCGCGACGCGCTGGACGCCGCGGGCGCCGCGCGCGCCCTGCCGCCCGATTTGTCCGCGAACGATCTCGCCCAGGCGATCGTGCAATTTGCGCCCGCGACGCTGGCCACCGGAGCGACGCTCATGCACCTGGCCAATCTCTATCTCGCCGCGCGCTCGGTTCAGCTTTCGCAGCGCCTGAGCCGGCCGTGGCGCGACATTCCAACCGGCTTCATCCTGCCGCGCTGGCTCGCCGCGCCTGCGGTCGTCGCGCTGGCGCTGGCGCTTTCTGCGCCCTCGCCCGCTTCGGATTACGGCCTCATCGGCGCGACTGCGCTCGGCGCGCTCTACGCCATGCAGGGTTTGGCGGCGTTGCACGCACTGTCGCGCCGGGCCGCCGCGCGGCCGTTCATGCTGGCGGCGCTCTATTTCGCGTTCGCCGTCGCCGCGCAGTGGATCGCGCCGGCGCTGGCGCTGCTGGGTTTGGCTGAAAGCTTCGCGGACCTGCGCGGCCGCGCCGCGCGCAGCCTCAGAATCCGTTCCTGAAACATCGAAGGAGATTGAAATGGAAGTCATACTGCTGGAGCGCGTCGCCAAGCTCGGCCACATGGGCGAGACGGTGCGCGTCAAGGAA
Source organism: Pseudomonadota bacterium (assembly GCA_021777795.1). GTDB lineage: Bacteria > Pseudomonadota > Alphaproteobacteria > Rhizobiales > Beijerinckiaceae > Roseiarcus. The sequence continues at coordinate 2,326 of JAJYDD010000090.1, forward strand.
GGCTACGCCCGCAACTTCCTGCTGCCGCGCCAGAAGGCGCTGCGCGCGACGGAAGCCAACAAGAAGAAATTCGAGGAGCAGCGCCACGACCTCGAAAAGCGCAACGAGTCGATGAAGTCCGACGCGGGGTCGCGTTCGGCCAAGCTCGATGGGCAGGCCTACGTCATCATCCGCCAGGCGGGCGAGACCGGCCAGCTTTACGGCTCGGTGTCGGCGCGCGACGTCGCCGACGTGATCGCCGCGACGGCGAAGTTCCCCGTCCACCGCAACCATATCGCGCTCGACCAGCCGATCAAGACGCTGGGCGTGCACAACATCACGGTTCACCTGCACCCCGAGGTCGAGGCGCATGTGACGATCAACGTCGCGCGCTCGGCCGAGCAGGCCGAGCGGCAGGCCAAGGGCGAGGATCTCAGCGTGCGCGATACGACCTCGATGGACGATCTCGGCCTCGAAGTCGGCCGTGCGCTGAACGAAGCGGGCGAAGGCGCGTCGCTGACGCGCGACTAAGGCGCCCTCTCCGAGCGCGCCGCGGCGCGCTCGGACCCCGATCAGCGCAGGAAGCGGAACTCGCTGATATGGCGATATTCCTGATCCGGGCGCAGCACGGTGTCGGTGAAATGGCGCCGATTCGGCGAATCCGGGAAAGCTTGCGGCTCCATGCACAAGCCGGCATGTGCGCCGTAATGCGCGCCGTCGAGGCCCGGAACCGGGCAATTCAGTTTGGCGGAATCGTATATCTGCACGCCGGGCTCGGTGCTGTGGAGTTCCAGCGACAGCCGGTTCCTCGGCGAGCGCAACCGCGAGACGAAAGCGAGGCCGTCGGCGCCTAGCGGGTGCGCGACGACAAAGTTCGTATCGTAGGATACGCCGGCGTCGTTGCGCACCGCGCGAGGCGAACGAAAATCATAAGCCGTGCCGGCGACGGCGCGGATTTCCCCGGTCGGGATCAGTTCGGCGTCGCTCGGCGTGTAGAATTCTGAGCCGACTTCCAACTCATGGTCGAGAATGTCGGGCGACCCGTCGAGATTGAAATAGGCGTGTTGAGTGAGATTGACGATCGTCGCCTTGTCGGCGACGGCGCTTAGCTCCACTCTCAGGGTAGCCGGTTCGACGAAGCGGTAGGCGCAAGTCGCCTGCAATTCGCCGGGAAAGCCCATGTCGCCGTCTTCCGACACCAGCGACAAACTCACAAAATCGTCCCGATGCTCGCCAAGCTTCCAGATGCGCTTGCCGAAACCTTTGGGGCCGCCGTGCAAAGTGTGCTTTTCGCCGGGCTTGCGCTCCAACTCATAAGCGGCGCCGTCGATGAGAAAGCGCCCATTCGCGATTCGGTTGGCGAATCGGCCGGGCACGGCGCCAAAGCTCGGAGAATGCTTGACGTAATCCTCGATGGAATTGAGCCCGAGGACGACTCTCTGCAAACCGCCATCGACGGGCACGAGGAGGTCGCGCAAGACCGCGCCATAAGTCAGGATTTTCGCGCGCGCGCCGGCCTTAGATCCGATTTCGACCTCAAGGACGGGCGAATCACCGATATGGCCGAACGTTTTCGCGGACATCGAGACTTCCTCCTGGCGCTGCGCTGGGTTCACACCGCTCCCGACGCCGTCCCGTCGCGCGCCGCGCGCAGCACGTCGCGGAACATGGCGGGCGTCAGCACGCCAGTATTGGTATTGTAGCGGGAGCAATGATAGCTGTCGAAGAGTTTCGGCTTGCCCGCGCCGAGGTCATGGCGGGCGCCATGCGCGAAAGGGTGGGCGGCCAATCGCAGGTCGAGCGCGCGCAGCAGGCTTTCGTGGGCGATGCGGCCGAGCGCGACGACGCCTCGCAATTGCGTCAGCCGATCGAGCGCCTGCCGCAGATAAGCGCGGCAATTCGTGATTTCGGCGGGCGTCGGCTTATTCTGCGGGGGAACGCAGCGCACCGCGTTGACGATGGCGCAGCCGACGAGTTCGAGCCCATCGTCGGGGCGACGGTCATAGGTTCCCCTCGCCAGCCCCAATTCGCCTAGCGTCGCATAGAGCAAATCTCCGGCGTAGTCGCCGGTGAACGGACGGCCGGTGCGATTGGCGCCCTTTAGACCCGGCGCAAGGCCGACGATCAACAGAGGCGCATCCGCGTTGCCCAAGCTTTCGACAGGAGCATTGGCGAAATCTGGATATTGCGCCCGATTGGCGGCCCTGAACGCCGCCAATCTCGGGCACTTCGCGCAATCGCGCGGCGGACTGACGTCGAACGCCATATCGCGCCCGCAATCTTGTCAGCGCTTGATTTCGTTGCGCTACTCGCGCACCGGCTCTTCGTTCGGCGAACCCGCCGCCGTGGCGTGGGCGCCAAAGGCGTGCGCCCGGCTGAGGCGCGCGGCGCGCTCGCTGGGATCCCGACCGATTCGCGGCATCAGCGTCACGAGATCGATGAACTCGTCCGACTGACGACGCAACTCATCCGCCACCATGGCAGGCTGCGTCGACACCGTCGACACGACCGAAACACGGACGCCCTTGCGCTGAACAGCTTCGACCAGCGATCGGAAATCTCCGTCGCCAGAAAAAAGCACCATGCTGTCAATATAACTGGCCATCTCCATCGCGGTGACCGCGAGTTCAATGTCCATGTTTCCCTTGACCTTACGGCGGCCAGTCGAGTCGACGAATTCCTTCGTCGGCTTCGTCACTACCGAATAGCCGTTATAGTCAAGCCAATCGACCAGCGGACGAATCGAGGAATACTCGGCGTCGTCCACCAACGCTGTATAATAGAAAGCGCGAATCAGGCGACCTTTGGACTGAAACTCTTTTAGAAGGCGCTTATAGTCTATGTCGAAGCCGAGGGACTTTGCACTAGCGTAAAGGTTAGCGCCATCAATGAAAAGAGCTATACGTTCGGGATTGGGCATACTCAAGGCTTTTCTTGTTTGGGGGCGCCGGAACTAATGAACGGCAGGGTAGGACGATTAGGACTCATTTCCAAATAAGCCCTCCTGGCGCTCTGCGCTTGCGCATGCTGCCGGCGAGGCCGCGTACTTTCGCTCCCCGTTAACAAACATATTTGCTTGCGAAAGGTCAATAGCAGAAACCCTCGTCTACGTTAAATTCCATTCTGCGTCAAAGTCGTTCTCTGACCAGCGACGGTTCAGGCGCCGTCAGCGCCCTGACCTATCCACTCAACGACTTCTGTATTTTTGTTAATGTTCATGCCCGATTGCTTTGCGCCACGTCGATAGACGCGAAGTCACATCAAACTTTCGCGACGCCGCCCCAGCCTCCGTCTCAAGATCGGACTTGCATCACGCGGCGGATCGGGGCTCGATGCGGGGATGAAGTCTTTCTCCGGCGCGAAGTCAATCCTCGGTCTCGTCGCCGTTCTCTGCGCCGCAGTGGCTTTCGCGGTCGCCTACGCGATCTCCGTGCGCCCGGGCGCGAGCTGGCTCGACGGGCAATGGCTATTCGCAGTCGCCCTGCCCTATAATTGGACCATGTTGCGAGTCACCGGCGAATCGAACTTCTCACCCGATGCGCCGGGCCAGATCGCCGCCGCGCTCGTCTTCGATTGCGCGCTCGCCTATGGCGCGGGCGCGCTCGTAGAGGCTATTCTGCGCGGCGCGTGGCGGTTGGCGCGCCGCCCTAAATCCCCAGCATGAGTTCGAGATTCTGAACCGCCGCCCCCGAGGCGCCTTTGCCGAGATTGTCGAACTTGGCGATCAGCACCGCTTGACGCCGCGCCTCGTTGGCGAACACGTGGATCTCCAAGACGTTCGTGCCGTTGAGCGATTCGGGCTCGACCCGCGCCGCCGAATCCGCCGCCACCCGCACGTAGCCGTCGCCGTAATGCGCCTTCAGCGCGGCCCTGAGATCCGCGCCGGTCGGGCGCGCCGGCAGCGCATCGAGCGCAAGCGGAATGCTGACCAACATGCCCTGACGGAAGTTGGCGACCGAGGGCACGAAGATCGGCCGGCGGGCTAGGCCGGAATATTCGCAGATCTCGGGCATATGCTTGTGTTCGAGGCCAAGCCCGTAATGTTCGAAAGCGGGGGCTTTGCCGCTCTCATAATCCGCGATCATGGTCTTGCCGCCGCCGGAATAGCCGCTGATGGAGCCGATCGAGACCGGGTGATCGTGTGGAATCAGTCCCGCCTCGGTCAGCGGCCGCAACAGCGCGATCGCCCCGGTGGCGTGGCAGCCGGGATTGGTCACCTTCGCCGCGGCGCGGACGCGATCGGCCTGGCCCTCGATCATCTCCGGGAAGCCATAGACCCAGCCCGGCGCGACGCGATGCGCGCTGGAGGCGTCGATCACGCGCGGCGCGCGCGGCCCCATCTCGTCGATGAGCCGGACGGCCTCTTTCGCCGCCTCGTCGGGCAGGCAGAGAATTGTGAGGTCGACGGCCGCCAGCAACTCGCGCTTGGCTTCCGCATCCTTGCGCAGCCCCGCCGGCAGGCTAACCAGTTCCAGCCCTTCGCGCCCCGCCAGCTTGTCGCGGATTTGCAGGCCGGTGGTGCCGGCCTCACCGTCGATGAAGATTTTCGTCGCCATCTACGTCTCCTTGCGCAGACAAAAAAAGGGGCGGCCGAAGCCGCCCCTGGAAACCCATTCTCGGGAAGCGTTCAGCGCTTCGAGAACTGGAAGCTGGCGCGGGCCTTCTTGTGACCGTACTTCTTGCGCTCGACCACACGCGAATCGCGGGTCAGGAACCCTTCCTTCTTCAGCGAAGGGCGCAAATCCGGTTCATAATAGGTGAGCGCCTTGGCGAGTCCATGACGAACCGCGCCCGCCTGACCGGAGAGGCCGCCGCCGGCGACCGTGACGATCACGTCATATTGCGTCGTGCGGTTGGCGATGACCAGCGGTTGGTTGAGGATCATGCGCAACACGGGTCGGGCGAAATAGACGTCGAGCGCCTTGCCGTTGACTGTCGTTTCGCCCTTGCCGGGCTTGATCCAGACGCGGGCGATGGCGTTCTTGCGCTTGCCGGTCGCGTAGGCGCGGCCGTAGGCGTCAAGCTTCTGGACATGCACGGGGGCTTCGGCGACGTCGGACGCAACCGAGGAGCCGCCAAGTTCGGCGAGAGAGGAAAGGGTCTCGGCCATGTTCAGGCGCTCCGGCTGTTCTTGCGGTTGAGGCTCGCGATGTCGAGGCTCGCGGGCTGCTGGGCGGCGTGCGGATGGTCCGGCCCCTTGTAGACATGGAGGTGGCCAAGCTGCTTGCGGCCCAGAGGCCCGCGCGGCAACATGCGCTCGACCGCCTTGGTCACGATGCGCTCGGGAAACTTGCCCTCAAGAATCGCCTTGGCGGAGCGCTCCTTGATGCCGCCGATATAGCTGGTGTGGTGGTAATAGACCTTCTGCTCGCGCTTGCGGCCGGTCAGCACGATCTTGTCGGCGTTGACGATGACGACGCAATCGCCGTCATCCATGTGGGACGTGAAAGAAGGCTTGTGCTTGCCGCGAAGCCGCATCGCGACCAGACTGGCGAGCCGGCCGACGACGAGCCCCTTGGCGTCGACGACGACCCATTTCTTCTCGATGTCGGCCGTCTTGGTCGAATGGGTGTGTCCAAACATGTCGATTTCCAAACTACGAAGCCCACCTTGGGGCGGGCCGTTGCGGCGCGTTGCTACAGACGAACGCGCAGCGCGTCAATGGGAGCGCCGCCGCTTTTCAGGGCTTTTTTCGTTACGGTATCAGGATACCGTCTCTCTTGGCGGTATCGAATAGGTGCCGACAGCATGAGCGACAAGGTCGTTGTCCACCGTCGAAAATATCGATACTTCGCCCACCGCAAGCCGCTTGCCGAGCTTGAGCAGCCGCGCCTCGCCGATGAGATCGGCGGGTTCCGGCCTGCGGATGAAGTTGATGTTGAGATTGGTGGTGACGGCGAGCGCCACCGGGCCGAGACTGCCAAGGATGGCGGCGTAGAGCGAGACATCGGCGAGGCCAAACATGGACGGTCCCGAGATCGTTCCCCCCGGGCGCAGATGGCGATCGCCGAACGCCAAGCGCATGCGCGCGCGCATCGGGGCGACGTCCTCGACGATGAAGTCCTGATGGATTTGCGGGAATTCGCGCGCCAGAAAGGCGCGAAGCTGATCGCAGGTGAGCGGCATTGAGGTCTCGCGAGGCGGCGCCGCCTCGATAGCCGCGCCGCGCGCCGCCGCAAAGCGAAAATCCGCTCGGCAGACTATCGCGCGGGCGCGGCCCGGGGCAAAACGGCGTCGAGGCCAAGGGGAGACGCGCCGATGAGCGAGACCATCTCAACGCAATGCTGCATTGCAGGCGGCGGCCCGGCGGGCATGATGCTGGGCTTCCTGCTCGCCCGCGCCGGCGTGCGCGTCGTCGTCTTGGAGAAACATGCTGACTTCTTCCGCGATTTCCGAGGCGACACTGTCCACCCCTCGACGCTGGAATTGATGAGCGAGCTTGGGTTGTTAGACGCGTTTTTGAAAGTCCCGCATCAGGAGGTGACGACCCTCAGCGCGCTTGTCGGCGCCGATCGCGTCCACGTCGCCGATTTCAGGCGCCTGCCGACCCGCTGCAAGTTTATCGCGCTGATGCCGCAGTGGGATTTCCTCAATTTTCTGGCTGGGCAGGCGCGACGGTACCCTGGTTTCGACCTGCGCATGAAGGCGGACGCCGTAGATCTCGTGGAGGAAGGCGGGCGCATCGTCGGCGTCGCGGCGACGACGCCCGAGGGGCCGCTGACTATCCACGCCGACCTCGTGGTCGCCTGCGACGGCCGCCATTCCACCTTGCGCGACAAATCCGGTTTGCAAGGCGACGCCTTCGGTGCGCCGATGGACGTACTGTGGTTCCGAATCTCTCGTCTGCCCGACGACGGCCCCGAGACCTTCGGCCACATCGAGGCCGGGCGCATGATGATTATGCTCGACCGCGGCGATTACTGGCAATGCGCCTATGTCATCGCCAAGGGCGGGTTGGAGCGCATCCAGGCCGAGGGTCTGGCGGCGTTTCGCGCCCGCGTGCTCGATCTCTCGCCCTTCCTGGGCAAGCGCGTCGAGGAACTCAGCGATTGGAGCGACGTCAAGCTACTCAGCGTGCAGGTGGATCGGTTGCGCCGCTGGTGGCGCCCGGGGTTCCTGGCGATCGGCGACGCCGCGCACGCCATGTCGCCGATCGGCGGCGTCGGGGTCAATCTGGCGGTGCAGGACGCCGTCGCCGCCGCCAACCGACTCGCGGCGCCGCTCAGCGCGAGCAACGCCTCCGACGAGGATTTGCAGGCCATTCAGGCGCGACGCGAATTCGCGGTCAAGCTCACGCAAGCTGGGCAATTGTTCATCCAGAACCGGCTGATCAGCCGTGTCCTGAGCGGCCAGGCGCGGCCGAAGGCGCCGGCTCTGATGAAGCTGTTCAACGCCTTTCCGATACTGCAACGCATTCCTGCGCGGCTGGTCGGGCTGGGCGTGCAGCCGGAGCATATCCATACGCCCGAGGCCGCAGCATGACCTCCGCGCCCGCCTGGGAGAGGCGCGCGCTGCAATTTTGTGTCGTCCTCGGCGGCTGCGTGCCGGTCGGCGCCGGGCTCGCGGGCGTCTGGCTCGGCCCCAGATTCGCCGGCCCCGTCGGAGACCCCTCAGTGTCGCTCGACAGCCATTTCAGCTATCTTTCCGGTCTGTTGCTGGCGATCGGGCTCGCGTTCTGGTCGACCCTTCCCGCCATCGAAGATCGCGGCGGCCGCTTCCGCCTGCTGACGGCGATCGTGTTCGTCGGCGGGCTTGCGCGCGCGACGACCCTGCTGCGTTTCGGCCTACCGGACGCGCCGATGTTGTTCGGGCTGACGATGGAACTCATCGTCACCCCGGCCTTGGCGTTTTGGCAGGCGCGGTTGGCTCGGGCGTCCGCGCCGACTATGTAGAGGGTCGATACCGGAGTCCGTCGCCCAATGTCCCAAACCTCGATCCTGCGCCGCGCCGACCAGGAGGGTGTGGCGACCCTCACCCTGTCGGCGCCCGGCAATCGCAACGCGCTGAGCCTGCTGATGATCGATTCGCTGATCGTCGCCCTCACCGAGATCGACAGGGACCCCGCGATCCATGTCGTCGTGATCGCTGGCGAGGGACCGGCGCTCAGCGCCGGGCATGACCTCAAGGAGATTCAGGGGCATCGCAATGACGAGGACCGCGGCGCCGCCTATTTCGAGAAGCTGATGCTGCGCTGCGCCGAATTGATGCGCGGGATCACTGAACTCACCAAGCCGGTCATCGCCGCGGTCGAAGGCGTCGCGACGGCGGCCGGCTGCCAGTTGGTCGCGGCCTGCGACCTCGCCATCGCCGGCGAGGCGGCGCGCTTCGCCCTGCCCGGCGTCAATATCGGCCTGTTCTGCTCGACTCCTCTGGTGGCGGTCGGCCGCGCCGTGTCGCGCAAGGCGGCGATGGAGATGGCGCTGACCGGCGACATGATAGACGCCGGCCGCGCCGAACGGCTCGGCCTCGTCAACCGCGTTGTCCCCGAGGGGCGCGCGCTCGCCGAGGCGCAGGCGCTCGCCGCCAGGATCGCCGCCCGCTCCGGCGCCGTGGTGGCGCTCGGCAAGCGCGCGTTCCAGCGCCAGATCGAGACTTCGCTCGCCGAAGCCTATCGCATCGCTTCCGAGGCGATGATCGAGAACCTCGCGCTCGCCGACAGCGCCGAGGGCATCGCCGCCTTCGTGGAGAAGCGCGCGCCCGTGTGGAGCGATCGATGAGCCGCGAAACCTACGCCGACGCCGACATCCGCCGCATCCTGACCAGCGTCAAGTCGATCGCGCTCGTCGGCGCCTCATCCAACCCGGCAAGACCTTCCTATATCGTGATGAAATATCTGATCGGCCGCGGCTATCGCCTGCTGCCGATTAACCCGGGCTTGGCGGGCCAGACCCTGCTCGGCGCGACGGTTTACGCCTCGCTCGCCGAGGCGCCGGGCCCGATCGACATGGTCGAGATTTTCCGCGCCTCCGAATACGCTGGCGGCCTCGTTGACGAGGCGCTGAAGCTCGATCCGCCGCCGAGCGTGATTTGGATGCAGCTTGGCGTCGAGGACGCCGCCGCCGCAGAGCGTGCGCGGGCGCGCGGCGTCGAGGTGGTGATGAACCGTTGCCCAAAGATCGAATGGGGGCGGCTGTCTGGCGAGATCGGCTGGCACGGCGTCAATTCGCGCCTCATATCCTCGCGTAAATCCGTGGCCGGCGCGGGTTTCCAGCGACTGTCGATCGTCGGCGCGCCGACGCCGCGTGGCGCGGGCGACAAAGTGTGAAGACGGTTCGGCGGAATCTAGCGTGAATGACGTTTTGGTAATGGCGCCCCTCTTGCCGCCATCAGGACTCGGCCGATTATTCCATTGACTTTGGGCGGCTTTGGCCTATATGCGCCATGCAGGCGGCAGAATCGTTGTGAGGCC
>JAJYDD010000091.1 GCA_021777795.1 Pseudomonadota bacterium
TTCGGCTTCTCGCTGTTCGGCACGCTGGCGCACGGCAAGAAAGATGCGCTGGCGCTGAAGCCGCTCGATCAGGTCACGCCCATCGTCTATCCCAAGCCCGACGGCAAGATCAGCTTCGACCGCGCCTCCTCGGTGTTTCTCTCCAACACCAACCACGAGGAGGACCAGCCGGTCCATCTCAAGCTGACCGATCCAACTATCCCGATTCGCGTCAACCTGCCGGAATGGGGCGAGCCGGCGCGGCTCTATTGCCCGGCCGGCGTTTACGAGGTGGTCTACGCCGACGAGGCGACCAAGAAAGATCCGCGCTTCGTCATCAACGCGCAGAACTGCGTCCATTGCAAAACCTGCGACATCAAAGACCCGTCGCAGAACATCACCTGGGTCCCGCCCGAGGGCGGTGGCGGCCCGAACTATCAGGATATGTGAGGCGCCGGGGCGCGCCTCACGCGCGTTCACCCCGGCACGCCGTAATAGCGACCCTTCAGCGCCGCGCGGTCGCTGGGCTTTAGCGGCGTCGGCGTGACATGGGGGAGTTTTCGCGCGCCGATCACCCGGGCGCGCCGCCAGGCGAGCGCGGCCGTCGAAAGCTCGCCGGTCAGGTCTATATGCAGCACGAATTGCGCCGGCACACCGCAATTTCGCGCCAGCAGCAGGCGCACCCCCAATTCGGACATGTCGAGGATCAGCGCCTCGCAGAGAAACGCCCCGGCGCTGTCGAGGATTTTCGCCGATTGCAGGCGCGTGCGCCGCCGCGCCGCGCTACGCGCTTCGCTCATGACAACCGCGCGGCGGCGATCGCCCGGCGCAATCTTTCGGGGTCGTGCGGCCCCGTCTCCTCGTCGAAGAACACATCGACCACTTCGACCGCCGCCCGGCTGCCGCCGATGATGAGGCGGAAAAACGCCGTCACCCGGTCGTGGTTGAACTCCATGTCGAGGCTGACGCTCGGCGTCGAGCCCCAGCCCAGCGCGCAATCGGCGCTGAGCCCGTAGCGCAGCGCGCCCTTCTTGAAAAACAATTCGCTGGAGGAGTTGACGAGATCGGAGATGTTGGCCGCCTGCTCGCCGCGCACCAGCAAGATGAACTCCGTCGGGTCGGACAGGCGCAGTTCGGTGGCGACATCGACGATGGCGTCGGCCAGCGCCTTCTCGTGATCGGCCAGATCGGCTTCCATGTCGCTGTCCATCGGGTCCTCAGTCAATTGAGCCTGCGTCGACTGAGCGGCCAGGCGCTGCGTTTGGATTGGATGAGATGCACGATCTCGGCGACCGCGCGGTAGAACTCGGGCGGAATCACCGCATCGACCGACACCGCGTTGTAAAGCGAACGGGCGAGCGGCTTATCCTCGATGATGGGAATGTCGTGTTCAATGGCGACCTCCCTGATCTTGAGCGCCAAGAGATCGACGCCCTTGGCCAGAACCATCGGCGCGCCGCCCTCGGCGCGCGCGTAGCGCATGGCGACCGCGTAATGGGTGGGGTTGACGATCACCATCGTCGCTTTCGGCACGTTCTTCAGCATGTTGCGGCGCGAGCGGTCGAGACGCAGCGAGCGCAGGCGCGCTTTCAACATGCGGTCGCCTTCGGCCTGGCGCACTTCTTCTTTCACCTCGTGCCGGCTCATGCGCTGGTCGCGCCGCCAGTGGATGCGCGTCCAGGCGAAATCGGCGCCCGAAATGACGAGAACGGCGAGCGAGATCGCCGTCGTCGCGCCTATGGTCAGCGCCATTAGCCGGCCCGGAAGCGAAGACACGTCGACGAACATCGCGTCCATCAACGCCAGCCGCTGCGAGGCGATCAACACGCCGACGACGCCGGCCACCACCACCAGCTTCAGCGCGCTTTTGGCGAACTCCGTCCAGCCGCGCGGCCCGAACAGGCGCACGAAACCGGCGACCGGCGAGATGCGCTGGAAATCGGGGGCGATGCGGTGGGGCACGATGCGCGGCGCGTTCTGCAACACCGAGCCGCCGACGCCGAAGCCGATCAACAACAGCACCGCCGGCCCCAGGAAGCGCGCGACGATGGCCGCCACCGCATTGACCAGAAGCTCCACATCGCCGGCCGTGCGCAGCCGCCAGCCGGAGGGGTCGTCGAGGAAATGCACCATAGCCGCCACCAGACCTGGCGTCGTCGAAGGCAGCACATAGATTTCGATCAGCAGATAGGCCGCCAGCGAGCACAGGAAAGCGACTTCGCGCGACATCGGCGTGTTGCCCTGCTCGATGGCGTCGGCAAGGCGCTTTTCTGTCGGTTCTTCTGTCTTGTCTTCGCTGTCGTCAGCCATTCAGGTCACACCCTCAAGCCGCCGCCATGCCGTCGTGAATTTCGTTTGACGGCAGCTCCAGTTCGCCGCGCTGGGCCATCGCCAGCACGATCTTGACGACCTCGCGCCGCGCCTTGGCGATCTCGGCCTGCGGCGCATTCATCGGCGAGCCGAGTTCGCCCTCGACCAGACGACGCGAGCGTTGCGCCATAGCCGCCAGCGCGGCTTCGCGGAACTCGGCGTCGGCGCCGCGCAGCGACATGACGACGAGATCGGTCGTCAGCTTGTCGAACAGCAGCGCGCGGGCGCGTTGCGACAGGCGCGGCAGATCGAAGAACGAGAACAGCAGCGAGCGCACGGCCCTGGCGTCCTGCGGGCGCGCGGCTTCGAGCGCCTTCATCACGTCCTCGGCGTCGGCGGGCTCCAGGCCGTTGATGATGTCGGCGATGCGGGTGCGCGCCTCGTCGGCGGAGCCGCCGGTCGCGCCGCCCAGCAGCACGTGACGCAGGCTGCGCTCCAGCACGATCAGCGCCTCCGGCGTGATTGGCGGCGGCGCGATGAGCTTGACCAGCGCGGCGTTGCGCATGTCGCGCGGCAGCGCGGCGACAAGACGCGAGGTGAGTTGCGGTTCGAGCCGGGACAGAATGTAGGTGACGATGAGCGGATGCTCGTCGGCCAGGAAGGTCGAGAGAAACTTCTCCGGCAGCGTGGCGACGCCCTTCCAGACATCGACCGGCCCGTCCTCAAGCGCCGATTCCAGATAGCTGGCGATGAGATCGGGCGTGGCCGCGCCGCCGACCAGTTCGCGCGCCTGCGCCTCGTCGCCATGCAGGCCCGAGGCGTCGATGAAATCCTGCTGGAAGCGCTCGACCAGCACATCGAGCGCGGTGTGCGGCACGCTGCCCAAGCGCGCTGCCGCCACCGTGACCTCGCGAATTTCGTCCGGCGAGAAATGACGCAGCAACGACTGGGCGGCGGAGCGGTCCATCGCCAGCAGCAGCGCGGCGGCGCGCTGCGGGCCGCCCATCGTATCCGCGCTGGCGAGCGCCGAGATGGCGAAGCTCTGGTCGATCACGCTTTGGGCGCCCCGACGATCTCGGTCAGCGACACGCCGTAGCGCGCGTTGTCCTCGTCTACCACCACAACCTCGCCACGCGCCACAACGCGCCCATTGCACAGCACGCTGACCGGCGCGCCGACCTTCTGGTCGAGAGTGATGACGGCGCCGCGGCCGAGCTTCATCAGCTTGGCCACCGGCATCGAGGTCTCGCCGAGCACCACCTGCACGGTGACGGGGATCGAGAGGATGGCGTCGAGGCTCGGCCCCAGATCCGCGCCGATCTCGCCGTCCTCCGTTTCTGAGCTGGTATCCATGTGTGAGATCAACTCCGCAAAGCTGGTAGCGACGAGATCATGGCGACGCCGTTGTCGCGGGATAAGGGCCTTCAATCGGCCGGGCGATGATGTCCTCGACCTCCAGCGCGTAGCGCCCGGCGCGCTCGCCCAGGCTGCAAATGAACACGCCGCGCTCGCCGCTCTCGATGCGCACCCTGCCCTGCCCGCCGTCGGCGAGCGGCAACACATGGCCGACCCGCAGCCCCGAGACGTCGGCCAAACTCATCTGGAACTCGTCGAGAATGGCGGTCAGCGTCAGGCTCGATTCGGTGACGCGCCGCTCCATGCGGCTCGACCATACGGGATCGAGCTTGGCCGCTCCCGGCGCCGGCCCGCGCGCGAAGGCGGCGGCGAGCGCGGTGAGGAAAGGATGCGGGATCAGCAACGTGACGCCGAAAGCGCCCGAGGGGGCCTTGATCGTCACCGGCGCCAGCAGCGAAGGCGCGTCCTTCGGCCCCAGCAGCGTATCGTCCTCCAGCGCCTCGCAGATCTCCACCGCCAGGTCGAAATCGGCCACCGGCGCGAAGGCGTCGCAGAAAGCCGCCGCCAGCGCCTCGCCGACCTCGCCGATCATGCGCATTTCCAGCGGCGTCGGCGTCTGCGGCGGCTCCGGCGCGCCCGTGTCGTTGGCGGCCTCGAAGCCGAACATCGCGGCAATCAACAGCGGCACGACGCCGCCCTCGAACAGCATCGCCATGCGCGCGTCGAGCGAGCCGCTATGGAGCGCGACGGAGGGCTGGCCGAGGTGCTCAGCGAGCGCGGCGAAGGCGTTGGCGTTGCGCGTCGGTTCGGCGGCTCCGCTGAACAGCGCGCCGAAAGCAGCGCCTAGCCGCTCGCCGGCCCGCTCCGTAAAGCGCGTCATCGAGGCGCGGAATTGCGGGGTCTTCTCGATGGGATGCGTCGGGTTGACCTGTCTGCTCTCGCGCAGCCAACTGCCGCGGTCGCCGCCGGTTCTGGCCATGACTTACGCCGCCTCCCGCGCCGCGCCGCCGCCGAGCGACGTCTCATTCTCCACGGTGTCGATCGACGGCCGCTCTTTGTTGGGAATCGTCTTGCGGCCAAATTCGACCGCCACCTGCGGCATGGCGCCGTTCATGTAGGCGATGAGACTTTGTTTGACGAGCACATAGAGGTGCAGTTGCTTGTCCCGCACGGTCTTGATCTTGGTGGCGATGGGCGCGATCACGCCATAGGATAGAAAGATGCCGGCGAAAGTGCCGACGAGCGCGGCGCCGATGAGGCCGCCCAGCACTTCCGGCGATTGGTCGAGCGCGCCCATCGCGTGGATGACGCCGAGCACGGCGGCGACGATGCCGAGCGCCGGCAGGCCGTCGGCGATGGCCTGGAAGGCGTGGCTCGGCTTGTCTTTTTCGTGTTGCAGGGTCTCGATTTCCTCGTCCATCAGCGCCTCGACCTCGTGACTGCGGGCGTTGCCGATGATGATGATGCGGCCGTAGTCGCAGATGAAGGTGACGAGATCGGGGTTGAGGAAAAGCTTCGGGTAGCCCTTGAAAATCTCGCTCTCCTTGGGGTTGTCGAAATGGCCTTCAACCTCGCTGCGCGATTTGGCCCTTAGTTCCCGCATCAAGGCGTGCAACACGCTCAGCACGTCCAGATAATCGCGCGGCTTGGGCACCTTGTCGGTGACCGCCTCGACGAAGGCCTTCCCGCAATCCTTGATGGTGGCGAACGGGTTGGCGACGATGAACACGCCTAGCGAGGAACCGCAGATGATGAGGAACTCGAAGGGCTGCACCAGCACTTCCAGATGGCCGCCAAGGGCGGAATAACCGCCAATCATGCTGGCGAGCGCGATGACCAATCCGATGCCGAAATTCACACTCGTTATCCCTGTTCGCCAACGCTTGCTGAGAGGGATGCGGCGGCAGTCTTGCGCGAGACTGGCGCCGTCAGGTCAGCTTGGGACAAGTCCTTTGCGCGAGGTTGGGGCCCCAAGAGCGCGCTCGCAGACCCTGCGCGCGCAACCCCATCGGCGCGGATGCAGAACGGTCTCTATGTCTCTCTTTCGGCCCAGATTTCGCTCGAGCGCCGGCTCGACACGATCGCCGCCAATATCGCCAACGCCAACACCCCGGGCTATCGCGTCGACGGCGTCACTTTCGCCGCCGAGTTGGCCAAGGCCGGCGATTCCAAGGTCTCCTTCGTCAGCGAGGGCGACGGCTATATTTCGCGCAGCTCCGGCCCGCTGATACCGACCAGCAATCCGCTCGACATGGCGATTCAGGGCGAGGGCTGGTTCGCCGTGAAAGCGGCCGGCGGTGGCACGATTTACACGCGCGACGGCCGCTTGACGATGGACGAAAGCGGCGGCCTCGTCTCGTTGACTGGCGCCGCCGTGCTCGACGCAGCCGGCGCGCCGATCCAGCTCGATCCCACCGCCGGCGCGCCTGCCATAGAGCGCGACGGCATGGTGACGCAAAAGGGCCGCCAGATCGGCGCCATCGGCTTGTTCTCGCTGCCCGAGACCGCCAAGCTGACTCGCGCCGGCACTTCCGGCTTCCTCAGCGACAAGGCCGGGAACCCCATCCTCGATTTCAGCGCCAACGGCATCGTGCAGGGCGCCATCGAGGGCGCCAATGTCGATCCCGTGCGCGAGATGACGCGCTTGATTGAAGTGACGCGCACCTTCGACGGCGTCCAGAACGGCGTCACCCAGACCGAGAATTCGCTGCAAGACGCGATCAAGACGCTGGGCGGCGCTGCATGAGCGAAGCCGAGGCCGCCGCGAGGACAAGGCCGACCGCGCTCGACCGCCTGGACGCGGCGCTGGCGCGCGGGGCGAAATTCGCCGCGCGCACGGCCGTCGGCGGCGTCGTGACGGAGATCGCGACCTCGCATTTCCGCGTCGCCGGCCTGTCGCGATTCGTGCGCATGGGCGAGATCGTCAGGATCGGCGCCGGCGAGCGGGCGCGTCTGGGCGAGGTCGTGCGCATCGACGACGCCGCCATCACCGTCAAACCGTTCGACTCGCGCTGCGACGCCGAAATTGGCGCGCGCGCCTATCGCGCCGAAAGCCTGACGCTGTGGCCGGACGAAAGCTGGAAGGGCCGCGTCATCGACGCGCTCGGCCGCCCGCTCGACGATGCCGGGCCGCTCGCCGCCGGCGCATGCGGCATGGCCCTCGACGCCGAGCCGCCGCCGGCGATGAAGCGCGCGCGCGTGCGCGAACCGATAAAGACCGGCATCCGTGTCATCGACCTGTTCACGCCGCTTTCGGCCGGCCAGAGAATCGGCGTGTTCGCCGGCTCCGGCGTCGGCAAATCCTCGCTGCTCGCCATGTTGGCGCGCGCGCCGGATTTCGAGGCCGTCGTCATCGCGCTGGTCGGCGAGCGCGGCCGCGAGGTGCGCGAGTTTCTCGACGACACGATGGGCGACAATCGCGCCAACGCCGTCGCCGTCGTCTCCACCGGCGACGAGAGCCCAATGATGCGCCGCCTGGCGCCGAAAACGGCGATGACGGTGGCCGAATATTTCCGCGACCGGGGCCAGTCGGTGCTGCTGATCGTCGATAGCGTCACGCGCTTCGCCCATGCCGCGCGCGACGTGGCGCTGGCCGCCGGCGAGCCCGCCGTGGCGCGCGGCTATGCGCCGAGCGTGTTCTCCGACCTGCCGCGCCTCTTGGAGCGCGCCGGCCCCGGCGCGGAAGGTTCGGGCGCGATCACCGGCGTCTTTTCCGTGCTGGTGGACGGCGACGACCACAACGACCCCGTCGCCGACAACATTCGCGGCACGCTCGACGGCCATATCGTGCTCGACCGCGCCATCGCCGACCAGGGCCGCTACCCCGCCGTCAATGTGCTGGCCTCGATTTCGCGCATCCCGCAGCCGAAATGGACGCCCGAGCAGCGGGCGTTGGTGACGCGGCTGCGCGGCCTCATCGCGCGCTTCGAGGAGACGCGCGAATTGCGCCTGATGGGCGGCTATGCCGCCGGGGCCGATCCCGTGCTCGATCAGGCGGTGAAAACCGTGCCGCGCATCTATGAGGCGATGACGCAATCGCTGTCCTCGCCGCTCAGCGACGATCCCTTCGTCGAACTCGCCGCCGCCTTGCGCGCCGCCAACAAGCCCGAGGAGCCCGCGCATGGATAAGAAGAAACCGTTCGCCATCGTCCTGGGCGCCGCGCTCGGGATCGGCGTGGCGCGGCTCGCCGACATCGCGCTGATTAGCGGCTTGCTCGCCACCGCCGGCGGCGCCGTGACCTTCGCCGGCTATATGACGATGCACGGCGGCCAGACGCCGCTCATCAACGGCATGCAATATCTGGCCATCTTCGCGCAGCCGAGCCATCCCGCACATGACGGGGACGCCGAGCCCAAGCCGAAACTCGACATGAACCCCGTCGGCGCGATCCCGCGCGACGCCAAGATCGAGGCCGGCGGCTATGCTTTGGTCGGCGCCAAGTCGAGTTACGCCTGGCTGCGCGAGGGCAACCGCATCTTCGCCGTGCGCCCCGGCGACGACGTGCCGCGCCTCGGCCATGTCGCCGGCATCGCGCAGCGCGACGGCCGCTGGGCGCTGGTTGACGACAAGGGCGCGACGCTGATCGCCGGCGCTCTGGCCGAGATCGCGCCCGCTGAGGGCGGCAGGTTCGACAAGCGCATGATATTCCGGGACGACAACTGAGGCGCCGCTCAGGCGAACTTGAAGCTCGCCGCCGTGAGGCTGCCGGCGCTGGCGTTGGTCAGCGTCACCTTGTCGTTGGCGCCATAGGCGCCCCGCCGGCGCTCTCATTCCAGAGCGTCCGGCTCCTGGGCGGCCACGCGGTCCGGGGCCTGCATTTCGGCGAACGCACTGAAGAACCTACGCCCAATCTGCCGCAACGGCAACCACTGCGAAATCCAGGTCGGCGACATAAAGGCGCGCATCTCAGGAGCGCGCGGAGCTTTCACTCGGCGGCGCGCTGTTCCTCCGGCGAGCCGCCGAACTGGGCGATCAGCGCCGGCGCGCGCTCGGCCGGTTGCGGGCGGCTGAACAAATAGCCTTGCACGTTTTGGCCGCCCATCTTCGCCACGACCTGAAACTGCGCCTCGGTCTCGACGCCTTCGATCGTCGTCGTCATGCCGAGCGCTGCGCATAAGTTGACGATGGCGCGCACGATCGCCGCGCTTTTCGGCGATTGGTCGACGGTCTGGGTGAAGGCGCGGTCGATCTTGACCTTGTCGAAGGGGAATTTTTGCAGGTAGCCGAGCGAAGAATGGCCGGCGCCGAAATCGTCCATCGCAAGGCGCACGCCGAGCGCCTTCAGCTTATGCAGCACCGACAGCGTCGCCTCGGAATCCCTCAGCAGCGCCGTTTCGGTGATTTCGAGTTCCAGACGCTCGGCCGCCAGCCCGCTGGCGGCGAGCGCGGCGGCGACTATCTGGTCGAGATTGCCGGCGCTCACTTGCACCGCCGAAATGTTGACGCAGACGCCGATCGGCGCAGGCCAGGTCATCGCGTCCGCGCAGGCGCGGCTCAGCACCCTCTCGCCAAGCGGAAAGATCAGGCCGATTTCCTCGCAGAGCGGAATGAACTGATCCGGCGGCACGAAGCCGCGCTGCGGATGGCGCCAGCGCGCCAGCGCCTCGAAGCGCGACACCCTCAGCGTGGCGACATCGAGCACCGGTTGATAGAAAACCTCGATCTCGTCGTTTTCGAGCGCCCTGCGCAAATCCTGTTCGAGTTCGCGGCGCTCCCGCGCCTCCTCGTTCATCTGCGGATCGAAGAAGCGCCAGCCGCGCGTCGTCTGCGCCTTGGCGCGATAGAGCGCGAGGTCGGCCGCGATCAGCAAATCCTCGGCGCGCGCGCCGTCGCGCGGCGCCATTGCGACGCCGACGCTCGCGCCGACAAGAACGCTCTGGCCTTTGATGGCGAAGGGCTCGGCGAAGCGTTCGACGAGGCGGCGCGCTAGACGCGCCGCGTCTTCGGGATCAATCACGCCCGTCTGGATGATGGCGAATTCGTCGCCGCCCAACCGCGCCAGCGTATCCTGGGCGCGCAGCTCCAAGCGCAATCGCGCCGCCGCCTCGATCAGCAACCGATCGCCCTCGGGATGACCGAACGTGTCGTTGACATCCTTGAAGCGGTCGAGGTCCAGGCACAGGATAGCGAACGCCTCGCCTTGCTGGGCGCGCTCGGTCGCCTCGTTCAGACGCTCGTGGAACAGCGTCCGGTTTGGCAGCCCCGTCAGCGCGTCGTGACGGGCGGCGTAGGCGAACCGCTCCTCCGCCTCCTTGCGCTCGGTAATATCTATGACGACGCCGACGGAGCGGGTCGCCCGACCGGCCTCGTCGTAGAAGTAGCGCGCGCGCATCTCCAGATGCCGGAAACTGCCGTCGCTGCGCCGTCTTATCCGGCATTCGCAGGCGATTTCGGGGTCGCGCCGCTTCAAGGCCGCCTCGATCGCCTCGACGAGGCCGGCTTGATCCTCCGGCAGGAAGCCGGCCATCCAGGCCGCCCTCGAAATCTTCCCTTCGACCGGGGCGAGGCCAAAGATATGGCGGCACTCGGGGCTGCATTCCAACTCGCCGGTCCTGAGATCGCGCACGAAACTGCCGATCCTGCCGACGCGGTGGCCAAGCCGAAGCAATTCCTCGCTTTGTATCAGCCGCTCCTTGACCTTCACGCTTTCGGTGATGTCCTGAACTACGGAGATGCGTCGCAAGGGCGCGCCGTTTTCGTCGCGCCGCCAAATCGAGGCGCCGACCCGCGCCCAGACGATGTCGCCGTCGGGCAGGATGTAGCGGACTTCAGCCTCCCACTTGCCGGAGACCTCCATCGCCTTGGCCACTTCGACCTCGATCGCCACGCGATCATCGGGATGAACGATATCGCGCGGCGTCATGGTCATCAGCGACGCGGCGTCGCGCTTGAGGATCTCGCAAAATCGCCTGTTGACGCGCACGAAGCGTTGGCTGCGCATGTCCACCTCGCAAATGCCGGCCGTGCCCGTCTCGAACAGCGCGGCCAGCGCCGCGTCTTGCTCGGCCAGGGCGTCCGCGACGCGCCTGCGGCTCTTCAAGAGCCCCAACCCAGGGACACGGCCCCCAATAGCTCTGAGGGTCGCTGCGATGCCCGATTCAAACACACGGCCTCCGCCCGAAATGGGCCGTTGCGGCTGGGGAGCGCCACGATTGGACTCCGCAAGGCAGCATGCGGCGAGGCGAGATAAAGCCGGCTTGTCCCAGAGCGTAAAATGCAACGGGACCGGCGACGCTATCCCTATCTCTCACGAATACCGGAGATAATGTTTCCCATCGGTAAATAAGGGCTGGCGGGCAACGCGCGGCTCCCGCGCGAAATTCCTGCAAAGAAAGGGAATTTCGCGCGAGCCGAACGCGCTCCGGCGCCGGAAACCCACTCACACGTCCAGATTGGCGACGTTGAGCGCATTCTCCTGGATGAACTCGCGGCGCGGTTCGACGACGTCGCCCATCAGCTTGACGAAAATGTCATCGGCGTCGTCGACCTCGCGGATTTTCACCTGCAACAGCGAGCGCGCCTCGCGGTCGAGCGTGGTCTCCCAGAGCTGATCTTTGTTCATCTCGCCCAGGCCCTTGTAGCGCTGCACCGCCACGCCCTTGCGCCCAGCCGCGTTGACGGCCTCCAACAACTCGGACGGACCGGAGACGTTGGTCTCGTCGCCGCGCCGCATGAACACCGCGGGGCCCGCGAAAGCGTCGCGCAACGGCCTGGCGTGCTCGTCGAGCCGGCGCGCCTCGGCCGAGGCGAGCAGCCCCGCATCGAGAATGTTCGCCTGCGCGACGCCGCGCAGCGTGCGCGTCAGCACATAACCGCCGTTCTCGGTGCGGCCGGCCCAGCCGCGCTCGGTCTCCTCGGCGATGGCGTTCATGCGCTCGGCAAGGGCGGCCGCGCGGGCGGGCGCCTCGGGCTCGTCGGCGGCGGAAATCGGCTTCAGCGCGCCGGCCAGCGCCGCCTGCTCGACCGCCGCGCGGTCGTAGCGCG
>JAJYDD010000092.1 GCA_021777795.1 Pseudomonadota bacterium
GCATGTTATGGGGCGGCCCGATTTCGCCGAGAGCCGCCCATGTCCGCCGTCCTGACCGCCGAAACCGACGTGCGCGCCGCGATGCGCGAGATCGGCGCCCGCGCCCGCGCCGCCGCCCGCATCCTCGCCAACGCCCCGGCCGAGCAGAAAACCCGCGCGCTCATCGCCGCCGCCCGGTTTTTGCGGGCGCGCGGGCGCGAAATCCTCGCCGCCAACGCACGCGATCTCTCAGAGGCGCGTGGTCTTACCCCCTCTTACATCGACCGGCTGACCCTCGATGACGCGCGCATCGAGGCGATGGCGGGCGCGGTGGAGGAGATCGCCGCTCTGCCCGATCCGGTCGGGCGGGTGCTGGCGCGTTTCGAGCGCCCGAACGGGCTGAAGATCGAGCGCGTGGCGACGCCGCTCGGCGTCGTCGGCGTCATCTACGAGAGCCGGCCCAATGTCACCGCCGACGCCGGCGCGCTGTGCCTGAAAAGCGGCAATGCGGTGCTGCTGCGCGGCGGCTCCGACAGTTTCCATTCCGTCGCCGCGATCCACGCCTGCCTCGTCGCCGGCCTCGCCGAGGCGGGCCTGCCGGAGGCGGCGATCTCGCGCGCGCCCGTTGCGGCGCGCGAGGCGGTCGGCGAGATGCTGACGGGGCTCGATGGCGCCATCGACGTGATTGTGCCGCGCGGCGGCAAGTCGCTCGTGGAGCGCGTGCAGCGCGAGGCGCGCGTGCCTGTGTTCGCGCATCTCGAAGGCCTCGTGCATGTCTATGTCGATGAGACGGCGGAGTTGGAGAAGTCCGTCAGGCTCGTCGTCAATTCCAAGATGCGCCGCACCGGCGTCTGCGGCGCGGCCGAGACGCTGCTGATCGCCCGCGCCGCCGTTCCGCGCCTGGCGAAGCCGCTGCTTGAGGCGCTGAGCGCCGCCGGCTGCGCGATCCGCGGCGACGCCGAAATCCGCGCGCTCTGGCCGGAGGCCGCGCTCGCGGCCGAGGAAGATTGGCGCACCGAATATCTCGACGCCATCATCGCCGTGCGCGTCGTCGCCGGGCTCGACGAGGCCATCGCCCATATCGAGACCTATGGCTCGCACCACACCGACGCGATCCTGACCGAGAACGCTACGGCTGCCGAGCGCTTCCTGCGTGAGGTCGATTCCGCCATCGTGCTGCACAATGCCTCGACGCAATTCGCCGACGGCGGCGAATTCGGCTTCGGCGCCGAGATCGGCATCGCCACGGGGCGGATGCACGCGCGCGGGCCGGTCGGCGTCGAGCAGCTCTGCACGTTCAAATACGAGGTGCGCGGCGACGGGCAGACCCGCCCCTAAAGCCAATACGGTTCAGCTAGCGATCTGAATGCATTGAGCAATGTCTATTGGGGGCGGAGGCCGGTCGGTTTTCCGCCGGATGGGGTCGTCGCTCAGAGCTACCGAACCGTGTTGCTCTTAGGCCGGCTTCCCAATCCTCAACAGCGTGAACATCTTGAGCGGCGGCAGTTCGCGCCGCTCGATCAGCCGCGCCTCCGGGTGGCTCGCGAGCCAATCGCCGACGGCGGAATAGGGGAAGCGCGGGCGCCAGCCGAGCCAATGGGCGGCGCTCTCCATCGCCGTCTCGACGCCGACGCGCCAGCCTTTCTCAGCGGCGAAATGGTTCATCACCACCATTTCGCCCCCAGGCCGCACCACTCGCCACATTTCGTCGAGCGCCTTGGCTGGGTCCGGCACTACGCTCATCACAAAGGGCGCCAGCGCAACCTCGAAAACGGCGTCGCCGAAGCCGAGTTCCTGCGCGTCCATTTCCAACAACGCCTTGACCTGTTCGAGCCCGAGCCGCGTCACGCGCTTGCGCGCGACATCGAGCATCGGCTGGCTGACATCGACGCCGGTGACGCGGCTTCCCGCCGGCAGCAGCGGCAGTTCGAGACCGGTGCCGACGCCGACGACGAGGATTTCCCCGCCCGAGCCCGCCGCACGCTCGGCGGCATAGACAGCCGCCCGCCGTCCTGGCTGGAACGGCAGGTTGAAAATAAGGTCGTAGACCGGCGCCCAACGGTCATAAGCGGCGTCCGAGGCCTGCTGGTCCAGACGGGCGACCGCACGCGTGCTCATCGAAAATTCCCCTGGAGCCACAACATCAGGATATGCGCGTCATTTGCAAGACGCTTCAGGCGGGTTTTTGTTTCACGGCGTCTTCGAGACGCATCCGCGCTGAGCCCGGCGCCAGCGGCTTCTGTTGGCTCGGATGTGGCGCCCAGCCGGAAAGCCAAAGGATTTCAAAGGTGGCGCGCACACGCCCGTCAGAATCCGCGAAGCGCTCGGTATAGACATGCGCGGCGCGCAAAAACAGCTCCCGTCTGGCGAAGCGGCGCGAACGGTCGAGCAGCGGATTGGTCGCCCCGAAGGCGCGTAAATCCCGCATCAGCGCGAACATATCCGCGTAGCGCACGGTGAAGCGGTCGCTATCGACCACCGGCAAGGCGAAGCCGGCGCGCTGGAGCAGGCCGCCGAGGGCGCGCGCGTCCGCGAAGGGGATGACACGGGGGCTGGCCCCGCCGCTCATCTCGCTCTCGGCGACGAGCAGGCTCTCGCGCAATTCGCTCAGCGTTTCGCCGCCGGGCAGGGCGGCGAGCAGCAGGCCATCGGGCTTCAAGGCGCGGCGAAGCTGGATGAGCGCGCCCGGCAGATCGTCGACCGCGTGCAGGGCGAGCAGCGAGACGGCGAGGTCGAACGCGGCCTCGCCAAGCGGCGCGCGCTCGGGATCGGCGACGACGCCGGCGAATCGGCCGACGCCTAGGCTCGCCGCCGTCGGCGCGATGCGCGTCACCCGCGCGGCGGTCAGAGCCGAAGCGGCCTGCGGGCCGGGCGTGCCGAGATCCAGCGCATCGGCGAATTCGCGTTTGACAAGCGCCAGCCGGTCTTCGAGGTCGTCGGCGGCGCGGCGGAGCAGGAAATCGGCCGGCGTCGCGGCCAGCGCCCGGTCGAGGCGGCGGGCGATCAGGGCGCGGTCGAACAGGCGGGGCGCGGACATCGGCCAAGCATATGGGCCAACTGCGCCTCCGCGCCAAGCCTGCGCCGGCATCGTTATTCGGCCTCCCATCCGGCGCGGCGTCGCGCTAGACTGCGAACATGGACGCAACCGCCGCCTGGCCCTGGCGCGCGCGCGCCGCGGGTTGGCTCGCCGCCGCTCGGCGCGCGGCGCTTGATGTCGTGTTTCCGCCGACCTGTCTTTCCTGCCGCGCGGCGGTGGCGGAGACCAACGCGCTCTGCGGGCGCTGCTGGGGGGAGATGCGTTTCATCTCGCGGCCGTTCTGCGACAGGCTGGGGCTGCCGTTCGAGCATGAAATGGGCGAGGGCGTCCTATCGGCGCAGGCGGTCGATAATCCGCCGGTGTTTCAGCGCGCCCGCGCCGTCGTTTTGTTCGAGGATGGGCCGGCGCGGCGGCTGGTTCATCGGCTCAAATACTCCGACCGCATGGAATTGGCCCGCCCGCTCGGCGCGTGGATGGCGCGCGCCGGCGCCGACATCCTCGCCGAGGCCGATGCGCTGGCGCCGATCCCGCTGCATTACACGCGGCTGTGGCGGCGCCAGTTCAACCAGGCCGCCGCGCTGGCGCGCGTCATCGGGGCGCTGGCGGGGAAACCCGTGGAGCACGGGCTTGTAGAGCGCGTGCGCCCGACCCGCTCGCAGGTGGGCCTCAGCCGGGCGGAGCGGGCGCAGAATTTGCAGGGCGCTTTTCGCTGTCCCGCGACGGCGCCGCTGCAAGGCCGGCGCATCGTGCTTGTCGATGACGTGCTGACCACCGGGGCGACCGCCAACGCCGTCTCACGCGCCCTGCTGCGCGGCGGGGCGAGCGCGGTCGATGTGCTGGTGTTTGCGCGCGTCGCGAAATGATTTGAGTTTTCAGGCGTTGCGCCGACGCGAAGCCGCCACATATATTCGAGCGTCAGGAGAACGAAAGTGCCGCCGATCGTCATCTACACCAAATCGACTTGCCCCTATTGCCACTCCGCCAAGGCGCTGCTGCGCCGCAAGGGCGCCGAGTTCCAGGAAATCAGCGTCGATGGCGACCGCGCCGGGCAGGCGGCGATGGCTCAGAAGGCGGGCGGGCGCTCGACGGTGCCGCAGATTTTCATCGGCGAGACCCATGTCGGGGGCTGCGACGACCTCTACGCGCTGGAGGAGACAGGGCGGCTCGATCCGCTGCTGGCGGCATGATTAAATTCACCCTCGTCTGCGACCAGGACCACGAGTTCGAAAGCTGGTTTCCCGACGGCGCCGCTTATGAGGAGCAGGCGCGGCGCGGGTTCGTGACCTGCCCGCAATGCAATTCTCACCGCATCGCCAAGGCGCCGATGGCGCCGGCGATCGTGGCGCGCGAAAAGCCCGCCGCGCTCGTCGATGACAAGGCGCGCGCCATGCGCGAAGCGATGCGCGCGCTGCGGCGCGAGATCGAGGCGCGCACCGATGATGTGGGCGAGGCGTTCCCGCAAGTCGCCCGCGCCATTCACGCCGGCGACGAGCCTGATCGGGCGATTCGCGGCCAAGCGAACCTCGCCGAGGTCAAAGCGCTGGTCGAGGAAGGCGTGCGCATCGCCCCGATCCCGACCCTGCCGGACGAGGCGAACTGATCGCCCTACACGTGCCCGAGGATCGCCTTCGGCTTGTAAGGCGCCTCCAGCTTGGCGATCGTCTCCGCGTCGAGCTTCAGCGACAGAGCCGCCACTGCATCCTCAAGGTGATGCGGCTTTGACGCGCCGATGATCGGCGAAGTGACGAACGGCTTCGACAGCACCCAGGCCAGCGCCACCACCGCCGGCTTGGCCCCGAGATCGCGCGCGACTTCCACCACCTTTAGGCGGATTTCCTCGTCCTGCGGCGATCCCAGGCCCAGGGCGACGCTGAACGGATCGGTGCGACCTCGCGTGGTCGCCGCGTTGGCGCCGACGCCGGACCCCGCGAGATAGCCGCGCGCGATCGGCGACCAGGGAATGACCGCGATGCCCTCGCTGGCGCATAGCGGCATCATCTCGCGCTCCTCCTCGCGATAGATGAGGTTGTAGAAATTCTGCATCGAGGCGAATTCAGCGTGCCCCCGTGCGCGCGAAATCGCCAGCATCTTGGCGAACTGCCAAGCGTACATCGAGGACGCGCCGACATAGAGCGCCTTGCCGGCGCGCACGACGTCGTTGAGCGCCTCCAGCGTCTCCTCCATCGGCGTGTCGGGATCGAAGCGGTGGATCTGGTAGAGATCGACGTATTCCATTTTCAGCCGCTTCAGCGAGGCGTCGATCCCTTCGAGGATGTGCTTGCGCGAGAGTCCGCCGGCATTGGCGTAATCGCCCATCTTGCCGTGAACTTTCGTCGCGACGACGACTTCCTGGCGCTTGGCGAAGTCCTTGAGCGCGCGGCCGGTGATCTCCTCGCTGACGCCGATCGAATAGACGTCCGCCGTGTCGAAGAAATTGATTCCGTGCTCGATCGCCTCCTTGAAGAACGGCCGCGAGGCCTCCTCTTCCAGCACCCATTCGCGCCATTTGGTCGAGCCGTAAGTCATGCAGCCCAGGCATAGGCGCGACACCTTGAGCCCGGTCTTGCCGAAACGGACGTAATCCATCTGTGTCTCCGATTGCCTCGCGCGGCGTTCCGTTTGTATACGCCTGCCGGCCGCGAGCGCGTACAATAACGGCGCTGCGCCGGCGAGCCAAGCCGAAGCGCGCGCAAGGAGTTCAAATGGCCGTCAAGGCGAAGAACTGGGATTTCTGGATCGACCGCGGCGGCACCTTCACCGACGTGATCGGGCGCGACCCCAAGGGCGCGCTGCACGCCCGCAAGCTGCTCTCCGAAAGCCCGGCTTATAAGGACGCCGCCGTGCAGGGCGTGCGCGACCTGCTGCGCCTCGCCGACGGCGCGCCGATCCCGGAAGGCGCCATCGGCTTCGTCAAGATGGGCACGACCGTCGCCACCAATGCGCTGCTGGAACGCGCCGGCGAGCGCGTCGCGCTTCTGGCGACGCGGGGTTTCCGCGACGCGCTGGAAATCGGCTATCAGGCGCGGCCGAAGATTTTCGCCAAGGAGATCATCAAGCCGAGCCAGCTTTACGCCGAGGTCGTCGAGATCGACGAGCGCGTGCTGGCCGACGGAACGGTGGAGCAGGCGCCGGACAGGGCGAGCGTGCGCGCGGCGCTGGTTGATCTGCGGGCGCGCGGCTTCGACGCCGTGGCCATAGTGTTCATGCACGCTTGGGCGCATCCGGCGCATGAAAAGTTGGCCGCCGGGATCGCCCGTTCCCTGGGCTTCTCCCAGGTCTCGGTCAGCCACGAGTGCTCGGCGCTCATCAAGCTGGTCGGGCGCGGCGACACCACGGTAGTCGATGCTTATCTGTCGCCGATTCTCGCGCGCTACCGCGATCGCGTGGCGGCCGCCCTCGATGTCGGCCGCACGGGCGCGCGGCTGATGTTCATGATGTCGTCGGGCGACCTCACCTCGGCGGGACTGTTCGCGGGCAAGGACGCCATCCTTTCCGGCCCGGCGGGCGGCGTGGTGGCGATGGCGCGCACGGCCGAGAGCGCCGGCTTCGACCGTGTCATCGGCTTCGACATGGGCGGCACCTCCACCGACGTCGCCCATTACGACGGCGCCTTCGAGCGCGTGTTCGAGACCGAAGTGGCCGGCGTGCGGATGCGCGCCCCGATGATGAGCATTCACACGGTCGCGGCCGGCGGCGGCTCGATCCTCGCTTTCGACGGCGCGCGCTTCCGCGTCGGGCCGGCGAGCGCCGGCGCCGATCCCGGACCCTGCGCCTATCGGCGCGGCGGCCCGCTCACCGTCACCGACGCCAACCTGATGACCGGCAAGCTGATCCCGGAGTTCTTCCCGAAGATATTCGGCCCGTGGCGCAACCAGCCGCTCGACGCGCAGGCCGTGCGCGCGGCTTTCGACAAGCTCGCGGCCGAGGTCGGCGATGGGCGCGAGCCGGAGGCGATCGCCGATGGTTTCCTGTCCATCGCCACCGCCAAAATGGCCGAGGCGATCAAGAAAATCTCGGTGGCGCGCGGCTATGACGTGACGCGCTATGCGCTCAATTGTTTCGGCGGCGCGGGCGGCCAGCACGCCTGCGACGTCGCCGATGAACTCGCCATCGAAACGGTGCTGATCCACCCGCTGTCGTCGTTGCTCTCGGCCTATGGCATGGGCCTGGCGGAGATCGGCGCCTTGCGCGGGCAGGGCGTCGAGGGGCCGCTCGACACGGAGACCTCGGCGCATCTCAAACAAGCGGCGCAGACGCTCGGCGTGGCGGCGGCCGAGGAGGTCGCGGCCCAGGGCGTCGAGGCGAGCGAGATCGAGACTAAGCTTTCCGTGCGGCTGCGCTATGCCGGCTCCGACACGGCGCTGGAGGTGGCGTTCACCGACGCTGCGAAGATGAAGCGCGAGTTCGAGCGCGCGCATAAGGCGCGCTTCGGCTTCATCGACAAGGGCAAGGACATCGTGTTCGAGAGCGTCCACGCCGAGGCGCATGGCGGCGGGGCGCGCTTCGCTGAGCGGCCCGGCGCGATCTCCGACGCCGCCGTAACGGCGCCGCGCCAGCGCGCGCTCTTCTATTCGCATGGCGACTGGCGCGAGGCGAATGTCTTCCTGCGCGAGGATCTCGCGCTTGGCGCGGGGATCGACGGGCCGGCGCTCATCATCGAGCCGCACCAGACCATCGTCGTCGAGACCGGCTGGCGCGCCGAACTGACAGCCAAGAACCATATAGTGATGAAGCGCGTCGCCGCCGCGCCGCGCCGCGTGGCGGCGGGCACGAAGGTTGACCCGGTGCGGCTCGAAATCTTCAACAACCTGTTCATGTCGATAGCCGAACAGATGGGCGTGACGCTGCAAAACACCGCCTATTCCGTCAACATCAAGGAGCGGTTGGATTTCTCCTGCGCGGTGTTCGACGGCGAAGGCGCGCTGGTCGCCAACGCTCCGCATATGCCGGTGCATCTGGGCTCGATGGATCGCTCCGTTGAGACGGTGATCCGCCTCAACCAGGGCAAGGTGCGGCCGGGCGATGTGTTCGCGCTCAACGCGCCCTATAACGGCGGCACGCATTTGCCTGACATTACCGTTTGCACGCCGGTCTTCGACGGCAAGGGCGAGGACATCCTGTTCTGGGTCGCCTCGCGCGGTCATCACGCCGATGTCGGCGGCGTGGCGCCGGGCTCGATGAGCCCGCGCGCCACCAACATTCACGAGGAAGGAATCTATATCGACAATTTCCTTTTGGTGGAGAAAGGCCGCTTCCGCGAGAAGGCGCTCTACAAGCTGCTCGGCGCCGGCGAGTGGCCGGCGCGCAATCCGCTCCAGAACGTCAACGATCTTAAGGCGCAGATCGCCGCCAACGAGAAGGGCGCGGCCGAGCTGCGCCGCATGGTCGAATTGTTCGGTCTGCCGACGGTCGAGGCCTATATGGGCCATGTCCAGGACAACGCCGCCGAGAGCGTGCGGCGCGTGATTGATCGGCTGAGCGATAGCGAATTCGCGTTGGAGACCGATCAGGGCGCGACGATCCGCGTCAAGATCAGCGTCGATAGGGCCAAGCGCGAGGCGACGGTCGATTTCACCGGAACTTCGGCGCAGCGCGAGGACAATTTCAACGCCCCTGAACCTGTCGCCCGCGCAGCCGTGCTCTATGTCTTCCGCGTCATGGTCGATGACGAAATCCCGATGAACGCGGGTTGCCTGCGTCCCATCAACATCGTCATCCCCGAGGGCTCGATGCTGAAGCCGCGCTATCCCGCAGCGGTGGTGGCGGGCAATGTCGAGACCTCGCAGAATGTCACCGATTGCCTGTTCGGCGCGCTGCACGCGCTCGGCTCCGCGCAGGGGACGATGAACAATCTCACCTTCGGCAACGACCGCTATCAATATTACGAGACGATCTGCTCCGGCGCGCCGGCGGGGCCGGGCTTCAACGGCGCGAGCGGCGTGCATGTGCATATGACCAACTCGCGCCTCACCGACCCCGAGGTGCTGGAGAGCCGTTTTCCCGTGGTGCTGGAGGATTTCCACATCCGGCGCGGCTCCGGCGGCAAGGGCCATTGGAACGCCGGCGACGGCACGCTGCGCCGCATCCGCTTCCGCGAGCCTATGGAACTGGCGATCCTCAGCGGACGCCGTCGCGTGGCGAGCTTTGGCGTCGACGGCGGCGAGGTTGGCGAACTGGGGCGCAACACCGTGCGCCGCCTCGATGGCGCCGTGGAGACGCTGCACGGCTGCGATCAGACGGCGCTGGCGGCGGGCGAGGCGGTGGAGATCGTCACGCCGACGGGGGGAGGGTGGGGCAAAAAGTATATTAGGTGATTTTCGCACGTGCTTTTGGAGGAGCTAAAATGCCGGAAGACGCAAGCCCGCTCGTGTTGGAGCGCGTGAGGCATTACACTATCGGATTTGCGAAACCCGGAGGCGAACCCGCCGCCTTAGGCAGTGGCGTGCTTGTGAGGATCGGTAATGTCAGGGGCATTCTCACATGCGCTCACGTCGAGGCGCATCTCCAGAAACTTGGCGCTGTGGGAGTCGTTGGATTTTCCCGACCGAACGCTTTTCAAGCAGCAACTTTGGATATTGGTGACGCTCACACTTTGGTGTTCGGCAAGCCACCTTGGACGAAATCTGACCCGGATATTTGCTTCATAATTCTGTCTCCTGACCAGGGGGCAGCTCTGGAATCCAGATTTATATTTTTGGATGGCGATCTCAATCTCACGAAGTACCACCAACCGTCGCCCTCAGATATAATTGCCCACGCAGTTTGCGGGCTCGTGGAAGAGTTTAGCGGGCCAACGGTCAGAGAGGCTGCTTTAGTCGGAACAGGTCTGAAAGCGGTTCTGACACCCGGCCGCGTCATTGAGGCGAATGGTCATATAAGTTTGTTCGAGTGCCTAGAGAGCAACATACCCGACCTTCCGACGAGCTTTGGAGGTACAAGCGGCGGTGGGTTGTGGCTCGTTCATCTTCGCGCAGATGCCGATGGAAATCCAGAAATCGTGGATATCCGTTTGCGGGGTATCGCATCATGGGAGGATCTTGAGTCGGCGCCTCCTCGGATCATCTGTCAAGGTCTTGGTCGTGTCGCACTCGTAATAGGCACCGTTCGCGAACGCGAAGGGTAATGAGCCAAAATCCACCGATCGCAGCAATCTGATCCGTTGGGACTCGTCCGTAACGCGGCCTCCTTCGGTAGCATAGGGGCGCCGAATTAACGCCTTCGCTTTCCCGCAGCGACCGTGGCAAGTTCGCGGGAAATGGAGGGCGCTTGTGATCAGCGTGTTCGAGCTGTTCAAGATCGGCGTCGGGCCGTCGTCGTCGCATACGGTGGGGCCGATGCGAGCCGCCGCCGCCTTCGTCGCCGATCTCGCCACGGAGCGGGTGGCGCGGGTCCAGGCGACGCTGCTCGGCTCGCTCGCCTTCACCGGGAAAGGCCATGCCACCGACCGCGCCGTGATCCTGGGGCTGGCCGGGCTGAAGCCCGACACGCTCGACCCCACGGAGGCCGACGCCATCGCGCTCGCCGCCCATACGCAACATGTGTTGCCGCTGGCGGGCCGGCGCCGCCTCGCCTTCGACCCCGCGCGCGATATCGTGTTCGACTATGTGACGCCGGCGGCGAGCCATCCCAATACGCTGGTATTTGAAGCCTTCGACGGCGAAGGCGCGACGGTCGCCCGCGAGACCTGGCTCTCCGTTGGCGGCGGCTTCATCGTGCGGGAGGGCGATGATCTCGCCAGCGCCGGCGGCCCTGCCTATCCGCTGCCGTTCCGCGACGCCGCCGACCTGCTGCGCGTCGCCGCCGCCAACGGGCTTTCCATCGCGGAGCTTATGCGCCGCAACGAGGTCGCGGCAGCGGACGAGGCCAAAGTGGAGGCCCGGCTCGACGCCATCCTCGACGCCATGTTCGCCTGCCTGGAGCGCGGCCTCGCGCGGG
This sequence comes from Pseudomonadota bacterium, assembly GCA_021777795.1. Lineage (GTDB taxonomy): Bacteria > Pseudomonadota > Alphaproteobacteria > Rhizobiales > Beijerinckiaceae > Roseiarcus. Next base: position 10,952 of record JAJYDD010000092.1, read on the forward strand.
ATGGCCAGCTTCCCGGCGGCCTCAAGGTCAATCGCCGCGCCAAGGCGATCTTCGCCCGCCTCAACGCCGACATCGGCATCAACGCGCGGCGCGCGCATGAGATCATGGATTTCGTCTCGGTCTATGCGATGGCGGTCAATGAGGAGAACGCGGCGGGCGGGCGCGTCGTCACCGCGCCGACCAATGGCGCGGCCGGCGTCATTCCGGCGGTGCTGCGCTATTATCGCGATCATTGCCAGGGGACACAGGCGCAGATGCGCTGCTTCCTGCTGACGGCGGGCGCCATCGGCGCGCTGTTCAAGCTCAACGCCTCGATCTCGGGCGCGGAGGTCGGTTGCCAGGGCGAAGTCGGCGTCGCCTCGTCGATGGCGGCGGCCGGCCTGTGCGCGGCGCTCGGCGGAACCATCACGCAGATCGAGAACGCCGCCGAGATCGCGATGGAGCACCATCTCGGCATGACCTGCGATCCCGTCGGCGGGCTGGTGCAGATCCCCTGCATCGAGCGCAACGCCTTCGGCGCCATCAAGGCCATCGCGGCGGCGAGCCTCGCACTGCACGGCGACGGCTCGCACAAGG
>JAJYDD010000093.1 GCA_021777795.1 Pseudomonadota bacterium
TTTGGGTTATCAATATTATCGTCAACAACAAAATACTGCGGGCATCCACATACAGTTTGGCAATGGAGGGGCTTCCATCGAAGCGAAATGACCACTCGGATTTCGCCCCTGCGGTGGAATTTTTCGGTGAATTTATGAATTCATGCGCCAGCAATCAGTAACACAAAAAAACAAAAGAGCAGGAAAAGACATGTCTATCGGACTTATACTCCTTGTCATTCTCATCATCTTCCTGGTGGGCGGATTTAGCGGCCGGTTCGGCGGCTACGGCTACGGCTATGGGCATGGCGGTGTCGGCGTCATCGGCATCATCGTGATCATTGTGATCGTGTTGCTTCTCACAGGCAGACTTTGATCTGAAACTCGGCTGCGCCGCCAAACCCTCCCGGCGAGTTGGCGCCGTCGTCGATTCCGCCGTAAAGCCGCCTCTCCAATCGCGAGGGCGGCCGGATGCGGACGGAAGGCGCGGTCGAAGGCGCGGCAGGGATCGCGCCCCCGACCTTTCTCGAATTCTTCTGCGGCGGCGGCATGGCCCGCACCGGCCTCGGGTCCGGCTGGCGCTGCCTGCTCGCCAACGACGTCGACCCGCGCAAGGGACGCGCCTACGCCGACAATTTCGGCGCCGAAGCGCTCGCCGTGAAGGACGTCGCCGAGATTTCGCCGCAAGACATTCCCGGCCGCGCCGATCTCGCCTGGGCGTCGTTCCCCTGCCAGGATCTTTCGCTCGCCGGCGCCGGCGCGGGGCTTGGCGGGCGCCGCTCGGGCGCGTTCTGGCCGTTCTGGTTACTGATGCGGGCGCTGGGCGCCGAGGGACGCGCGCCGAGGCTCATCGTGCTGGAGAATGTCTGCGGCCTGCTCAGCGCGCGCGGCGGGGCCGATTTCGCCGCGCTCCTCGGCGCCGTGCAGACGGCCGGCTATCGCGTCGGCGCGCTGACCCTCGACGCCGTCGATTTCATCCCGCAATCGCGCCCGCGCCTGTTCCTGCTGGCGGCAGCGCCAGACCTGACCCCGTCGCCCGGCCTCGTCGCGGAGACGGCGCCGGAATTCGGCGTCTCGCCCGCGCTCGTCGCCGCCCACGCCCGGCTCGACCCGGCGCTGGCGGCGCACTTCGTCTGGTGGCGGCTGCCGGCGCCGGCGTGGCGCAACCTGGCGCTCGCCGATCTCGTCGAGGAGCCGCCGCAGGGCGTCGAATGGGCGAGCGAGGCCGCCGTCGCGCGGTTGCTGTCGCTGATGGCGCCGCTGCATCGCGAGCGCGTGGCGGCGGCGGCGCGCGGCGGGCGCCATGTCGGGGCGCTCTATCGGCGGACCCGGCCGACGCCCGGCGGCGGCAAGACGCAGCGCGCCGAGGTGCGCTTCGACGGGATCGCCGGCTGCCTACGCACCCCCGCCGGTGGATCGAGCCGGCAATCGCTGCTCATCGTCGAGAACGGGCGCGCCCGCGCGCGCCTGCTGAGCCCGCGCGAGGCTGCGCGGCTGATGGGCCTGCCCGACGCTTATCGCCTGCCCGCCAGCTACAACGAGAGCTATCATCTGCTCGGCGACGGGGTGGTCGCGCCGGTGGTGCGGCATCTGGCCGAGCATTGGATGACGCCGCTGCTGGCGGGACGGCCGTGACTTCCCCAGAACGCTCGGCCGTCATGCGCGCCGTCAAATCGCGCGACACCGGCCCGGAGCTTGCCGTGCGGACGATGCTGCGCGAGATCGCGCCCGGCTACCGCCTCCACCGCGCCGACCTGCCGGGCAAGCCCGACATCGTCTACGGCCGGCGCAAGCTTGCCATCTTCGTTCACGGCTGTTTCTGGCATGGCCACGATTGCGCCCGAGGCGCGCGCGCGCCGCGCGACAATGCCGAATATTGGCGGACCAAGATCGCCCGCAACCGCGCCCGCGACGCGGCCAATCTGGAGAAACTCGCGGCCTTCGGGTGGCGCGCGCTGGTTGTCTACGAATGTGCGCTGAAGGACCGCGAGACGCTGCGCGCGACGCTGCAAGCCGCGCTCGCTGGCGCGCCGCTTGCTTGACAGCGCAGCGCGGCTCTGCGCTTGCAGGGCCGCCACGCCAGGGAGCCACCGCTCATGTCCATCGCCCTCGATCCGTCGCCCGGCGCCGAAAAAGACGAGCCGCTGCGCGATGACATTCGCCTGCTCGGCCGCCTGCTCGGCGACACCGTGCGCGAGCAGGAGGGCGGCGAGGTGTTCGATCTGGTCGAGCGCATCCGCAAGGCCTCCATCCGCTTCCATCGCGACAACGAGGCCAGCGCGCGGCGCGAGCTTTCCGCCATCCTCGACAGCCTCGACAACGACCAGACGCTGGCGATCGTGCGGGCGTTCTCCTATTTCTCGCATCTGGCCAATATCGCCGAGGATCAGCACCACGTGCGGCGCAATCGCGCCCATGTCGTCAAGCGTTCGGCGCCGCGACCGGGCTCGATGCGCCATGCGCTCGCCCGCGCGCGCTCGGCGGGCTTCGACAGCGCCGCGCTGATGCATTTCTTCGATCATGCGCTGGTCAGCCCGGTGCTGACGGCGCATCCGACGGAAGTCAGGCGCAAGAGCACGATCAACCGCGAACTCGAAATCGCCGGCCTGCTCGACGCGCGCGAGCGCGGCGCCGGCGACGACCACGAGACCGAGCGCAACGAGGAACAGTTACGGCGCACGATCCTGCTGCTGTGGCGCACCAACATGCTGCGCCAGACGCGACTGAAGGTGATCGACGAGGTCGCCAACGGCCTCTCCTATTACGATTACACCTTCTTCCGCGAAGTGCCGCGCCTCTACGCCTCGATCCAGGACGAACTGGCGGCCCACGATCCCAAGCTCGCCGCGCGGCGGCTGAAGCCGTTCCTGCGCGTCGGCTCGTGGATCGGCGGCGACCGCGACGGCAACCCCTTCGTCACCGCCGAGGTGGTGAGCGAGGCGATGCGGTTGCAGAGCGCGCGCGCGCTCGGCCATTACCTCGACGAGCTGCATGAACTCGGCGGCGAATTGTCTATCAGCGGTTCGCTGACCCGCATCACGCCGGAATTGGCCGCGCTCGCCGACCGCTCCTCCGACCACGCGCCGGCGCGCAAGGACGAGCCCTATCGGCGCGCCATCGCCGGCATCTACGCGCGGCTCGCCAAGACGGCGGCGACGCTCGACCACTTCGTCGCGTTGCGCCACCCCACCGGCGACGCGCCGGCCTATGACGCGCCGCAAGATTTCGCCGCCGATCTCGCCGTCATCGCCGATTCCCTCGACAAGAGCGGCGCGCGCATCCTGGCGGGCGGACGGCTGAGGGCGCTGCGGCGCGCAGTGGACGTGTTCGGCTTCCATCTCGCGCCGCTCGATCTTCGCCAGAACTCCGACGTTCACGAGCGCACTGTCGCCGAATTGTTCGCCGCCGCCGAGCCTGGCGTCGATTATCTCAAGCTCGACGAGGAGGGGCGCATCGCGCTGCTGCGCCGCGAGTTGGTCTCGCCGCGCCCGCTCGTATTGCCCTACCACGCCTATGGCGAGGAGACGGCGGGCGAACTCGCCATTTTCCGCGCCGCCGCCAAGATCCGGGCGACCTATGGCGAGGCCGCCATCGTCACCTCGATCATCTCCAAAGCGCAGGGCGTGTCGGACCTGCTCGAACTCGCGCTTTTGTTGAAGGAGGTCGGCCTCGTCGACGCCTCGGGGCAGAGCCGCATCAATATGGTCCCGCTGTTCGAGACCATCGACGATCTCCGCGCCTGCGTCGACGTGATGGACCGGCTGCTGGGGACGCCAGAATACGCCCGCTTCGTCGCCTCGCTCGGCGCCGAGCAGGAGGTGATGCTTGGCTATTCCGATTCCAACAAGGACGGCGGCTTCGTCACCTCGGGCTGGGAGCTTTACAAGGCCGAGATCGGGTTGGTCGAAGTGTTCAAGAAGCATGGCGTGCGCATCCGCCTGTTCCACGGCCGCGGCGGCTCGGTCGGGCGCGGCGGCGGGCCGAGCTATGACGCGATCCTGGCGCAGCCCGGCGGCGCCGTGCAGGGCCAGATCCGCATCACCGAACAGGGCGAGATCATTTCGAGCAAATATTCGAGCGGCGAGGTCGGCCGGCGCAATCTGGAGACGTTGGTCTCGGCGACGCTGGAGGCTTCGCTGCTGGAAGAACAGACGCCGGCGCCCGATCCGGCTTATCTGGAGACGATGGAGGCTTTGTCCTCGGCCGCCTACAAGGCCTATCGCGGCCTCGTCTACGAGACGCCGGGCTTCGTGCAATATTTCTGGTCCTCGACCGTCATCACCGAGATCGCGACGCTCAACATCGGCTCGCGCCCGGCCAGCCGCAAGAAGACGCAGGCGATCGAGGATTTGCGCGCCATCCCCTGGGTGTTCTCTTGGGCGCAATGCCGGCTGATGCTGCCCGGTTGGTACGGCTTCGGCGCGGCGGTGGCGGCCTATCGCGCCGCCGACCCGGACAAGGGCCTGGAGCGGCTGCGCGCCATGTACAAACACTGGCCGTTCTTCCGCACGCTGCTTTCCAACATGGATATGGTGCTGTCGAAATCCAGCCTCGCCATCGCCTCGCGCTATGCGAGCCTGGTGCAGGACGTGGCGTTGCGCGAGGCGATCTTCTCGCGCATCTCGGCGGAATGGCAGGCGTCCGTCGAGGCGCTCAACGCGATCATGCAGCAGCCGCAATTGCTGGCGCATAATCCGCTGCTGTCGCGCTCGATCCAGAACCGTTTCCCCTACCTCGACCCGATCAACCATGTGCAGGTCGAGTTGCTGAAGCTGCACCGCGCCCACGCGACGAGCGAGAAAGTGCTGACGGGAATTCAGTTGACGATCAACGGCATCTCGGCGGGGTTGAGGAATAGCGGGTGAGGGGGGCGCTGGTACGGATTCAGTCCGTATGCTAGGGTGACAGCGAAACTGGAGTGGCTTTCTCGCGGTAAAGTTGCTCAAAAGCTCTCGCTATCCCTTCTCTCTCTGGTATCCAATCCTCCTCAAACAGGATTCGACTGTCGCGAGGCAGGACAGAAATCGGGCGCGAGAGCCGAACAAGCAAATAGCAGATGGCGTAAACGGACATTGCCATCAAGAATATTTTTATCATCATCTCGTGAACATAGACTGGCCCATTGCTGCGCCAAAGTACACCGTCGCTAGAGTCAGGGCGTGAATGAGTGAAATTGCAAAGTTTTCTATACGTTCGGTTGATAAATTCTTCCTTTTCGAATATCCATCCGTATGAAACTCCAGTCAGCGCCTTAGCCAACTCGTTGCGAATAGTGCCAAAGGGCAGTTCACCTCCGCTCTTTTTCCAGTTTAGATATTTCGGCTCGTTGGGTTTGAGGTTCCCATAGGTCCCCACCAACACTAGTTCCACCGCGACCCGAAGCTCAGCCATCGCGGCCCGATAGAACCCGTGGACGGCGAGAAACGTAGCACATTGCAGGGCGTCTGCGGCATCGAGCATGCAACCAAATAGCTCGTCCGGCCTCCCCGGATCTCCCGTTGCTGTGATCCAGTCGCCCCAAAGGCTGTATAGCATCGACAGCCTGATGCCGTTGTGGTCGGACGACCGGATCGCAACATCGTCGGGCAAGTGCATGATGCCGTCCCAAGTTTCCCGGTGGACGAGATCGGTAGGCTTGGGTTCCGGTCCATCCGCCCAGAGAAAGCACTCAGCAGGCAGCTTTTGGCGGATGGACCGAAAATCTGGAGGTAAAGAGACATAATGGCCTTTGCGCGGCTTCCTCACTTGATCACCCCCGCCCCTTCCGCCACCGCCCCCAGCCCTCTCCTCACCCGCTCCTCCCGAAATCGCCGCTCCATCTCGACCGACCATGCGCCGGCCTGCTTCTCCAGCCCCGGCGGCCGGATCGGCTCCGGCCCCAGCAAAAGCCCGACATGGGCGAAGACGCGGGCCACCGCGCCCGGCAGATCGGCGGCCAGTTCCTCGTAGGTCAGCCCCATCGTGATCGCCTCGGCGCCCTTCAGCGTCTCGCGCCAGCCGGCTTGCGCGGCGAGCACACTTTGCACCTGATGCTCGATCCTGTCGAAATCGTAGGGCGCGCCGCGGTCGCTCTCGCCGGGGCGCTTGTCGCCGCCGAGGCGGCTGTTCCAGATGTTGGTGGACATCGCCACATGGTGAGAAATCGCCTGGGCGACGATGTTGCGGCGGGTGAGCCAGATCAGCCGCAGGTCCGGGAAGAAGCGCCGCAGCACCCCGAGCGCGGAATCGGCGCTCGACACGCGGAAGGTCTCCACGCAATGCGGCCACTGCCAGTAATGCACGCTAGCCGCGAAAATCCCGCCCATCTCCGAGCCGGCCTTGACGAAGTAATCGCGCCAATCGGGAAAACTGACGAACGGCAGATCCTCGGGCACGCGCAATTCGGCGCGCAGCCACGGCTTGTCGATCTCGGCGCGGGTGAAATATTCGAACGGCTTGCCGGCGCGCCCGGTGGCGCGCAACGTCGCGGCGAGCAGGCTGGAGCCGGTGCGCGCGTCGCCGCAAACCAGATAGGCCCGGCCGGGGAATGTTTCGATCACATGCGCCTCCGCGCGCCGGGGCGTCCGGCGAGGCGATTTCTAGCCGTCGCGAGCGCCGAGGCCAAGCCGGGCGCGTATAAGCTTCGAACGCCGTCATGCAGGAAGGGTTGATATGCTGAAACTCGCCATCGTCGGTCTGGTCGCGCTCGCCTCCAGCGCCGCCGCCGCGCCGCTGCCCAAGGCCGGCTCGGTCAAGCACAACGCCTATGTGGTGTGCCGCTCCGCCGCCGCCGTCGATCTCGGCCCGGCCGGCTCCAACACTTCGGCCGATTGCACGGGCATCGTGCGGACCCCCGACCGCGCCCAGCCGCTCGACAATCTCGCCTTGCATTGCCTGGAGGAATCGACCGCGCGCAAGGCCGGCTACACATTCACCGGAAGCTGCGTCGAGACCGACGCCGACGGCGACAAGCTCTATCTGACCTACGAAGGCGCCGAGAGCGGGCCTGTGGCGCTGTTGAGCGGGACCGGCAAGTTCAAGGGCATCGCCGGCCAGGGGCAGTGGCACGTCGCCGACGCGCCGGGCAATACGGCCAGCCTGTTCGCCTTCACGCTCGATTACGATCTCGCCTGGACGTTCGAGTAGTCATTCCGCCGGCTGACCCACTGCGCGCGCGGGCGCGCCGGGAAGCACGTGCCCGGAGACCTCCGCCCCCGCGTCCGGCCTGAGCCGGGCGAAGATCAGCGCCGAGACCAGCGAAATACAGGCGACGACGAAGAAGCTCCACTGCATGTCGCGCGGCGCGAGCGTCGCGTCGCCGAACATCCATTGCAGGCTCTGAACTGCGGCCGCCGCGACCGCGACGCCGACCGCTTGGCTCATCTGCTGGGAAACGCTGGCGAAGCTGGTCGCCCGGCTCATGCGCGCCTGGCTGACGTCGGCGTAGCCGATGGCGTTGAGGGCGGTGAACTCCAGGCTGCGGAAGAAGCCGCCGATGAGCAGCGCCAGGAATATCAGCGCATGGGGCGTGCTGGCGCCGATGAGGCCGTAGGACGCCAGGAACGCGGCCGAGATCAGCGCGTTGCCGACCAGAATGGTGCGGAAGCCGAAACGCTTGATGAGCCGCGAGGCGGTGAACTTCATCACCATCGCCCCCGCCGCCGCCGCGAAGGTCAGCGATCCCGATTGGAACGGCGACAGGCCGAAGCCGATTTGCAGCAGCAGCGGCATCAGGAACGGAATCGCGCCGATGCCAAGGCGGAACAGGAAGCCGCCGACGACGCCGGAGAAGAAGGTCGGCAGCTTCAACAGATCGAGGTCGATAATCGCGTCGGGCGTGCGCCGGGCGTGGCGGACATAAAGCGCCAGCAGAACAAACCCGCCGGCGATCAGCGCCGCCACGACGCTCCACGGCGCGACGCCGCGCCCGACGACGCTAACGCCCGAAACCAGGCCGAGCAGGCCGGGACCGGAAAGCAGAAAGCCCTTCATATCGAACGGCGCGACATCGCGCTCGCGCACATTGGCGATGAAGCGCAGCGTCAGCGCGATGCCGAGCAATCCGATCGGCACATTGATCCAGAAGATCCAGCGCCAGTGGAAATAGGTGGTGATGAAGCCGCCGAGCGGCGGCCCCACCACGGGGCCGATCAGCGCCGGCACGGTGAGATAGGCGAGCGAATTCACCATCTCCGATTTCGGGATGCTGCGCAGCAGCACCAGCCGGCCGACCGGCACCATCATCGCCCCGCCTAGGCCCTGGAACACGCGCGCCGCGATCAATTCCGCCAGCGTCGAGGACGCGCCGCAGGAGATAGAGCCGAGCGTGAACACCACGATTGCCGAACAGAACACCGTGCGCGCGCCGAGCTTGTCGGCAACCCAGCCGGAGGCGGGGATGAACACCGCCAGCGTCAGCATGTAGGAGGTCAACGCCAGCTTCAGCACGATCGGGTCGCGGTGGAGATCGGCGGCGATGGCGGGAAGCGACGTCGAGAGCACCGTCCCATCCATGTTCTCCATGAACAGAGCGGTGGCGATGATGAGGGCGGTGACGACGGCGGGGCGCATGATCGTTCCCGCATTTGGCGCCGCAGCGCCGGGGTGGCAAGCCGGACGATGTCAAGAGATGTTGAGCAAGCTTACTTTTTCAATGGGCTGGCGCTCAAGCCATCATCGCCGCCGCGCAGAGCCGGTCAGCTTCCCCTATAAGTCGAATAGCTCCACGGCGTCGCCACCAGCGGCACGTGGTAATGCGCGCTCGCGTCAGCGACGGCGAAGCGGATCGGCACGAGGTCGAGAAACGGCGGCTCCGCCATAGCTGCGCCCTTGGCGCGGAAATAATCACCGATATGGAAGACGAGTTCGAAACTGCCCCTGCGCGCCTCAGCCGCCGGGATCAAGGCAGAGTCGGTGCGGCCGTCCGCGTTGGTGCGCACCTGCGCCACAAGCAGGCGCGCCCCGTCGGGCTTGAGTTCGAAAAGCTCGATCTCGACGCCGGCGGCGGGGCGGCCCAGCACAGTGTCGAGAACATGCGTCGTCAATCCAGCCATGCGCAAACCTCATCCCTCATGCTCAGGTTAGCAACATTCGTGGGCATTTGACAGCGCGGGCGCGTTGCGTTTCCCGTAAGGTCATGCATCTTGCGAATGACAGGCAAGCCTTGGCTCGCTTGCCAAGGCCCCCCTTGCGTGAGAAGGGGCAATAGTTTCAGGGCGACGAAACGTCGCGTCGCAGGGAGGTCATCCATGTCCGAGGCGAACGACCTTGAGCGCGAGGATTGGCTGGACTCGCTAGATTCCGTGGAAGCTTTCGAGGGTCTGGAGCGCGTCGACGAATTGCTCGACGCCGTGGTGGTCTCGGCCCGCCGCAAGGGCGCCAAGCTGCCCTTCGCCGCCAACACCGCCTATATCAACACCATCCCGCCCGACCAGCAGCCCAAACATCCCGGCGAGCGCAAGCTGGAGATGACGATCCGGCGCTATGTGCGCTGGAACGCCGCCGCCATCGTGCTGCGCGCCAACAAGGAAAGCTCGGAACTGGGCGGCCATATCGCCAGTTTCCAATCGGCCGCGACCCTCTACGACACCGGCTTCATGCACTTCTGGCGAGCGGCGGACGCGACCCACGGCGGCGATCTCATCTATTTCCAGGGTCATTCCTCGCCCGGCGTCTACGCCCGCGCCTTCCTCGAAGGGCGCCTCAGCGAGGATCAACTCGTCAATTTCCGCCGCGAGGTCGGCGGCCACGGGCTGTCGTCCTATCCGCATCCGTGGCTGATGCCCGATTTCTGGCAGTTCCCGACCGTGTCGATGGGCCTGGGGCCGCTGATGGCGATCTATCAGGCGCGCTTTCTGCGCTATCTGCACGGGCGGGGCCTGGCCGACACCTCGGCGCGCAAAGTCTGGGTGTTCTGCGGCGACGGCGAGATGGACGAGCCGGAATCGCTGGGCGCGATCAGCCTCGCCGGGCGCGAGAAGCTCGACAATCTCATCTTCGTCATCAACTGCAACCTGCAACGGCTCGACGGGCCGGTGCGCGGCAATGGCAAGATCGTACAAGAGTTGGAGGCCGATTTCCGCGGCGCCGGATGGAACGTCGTCAAATGCCTCTGGGGCTCGGGCTGGGACGTGCTGCTGGCCAAGGACAAGGACGGCAAACTGCGCCAGCTCATGGAAGAATGCGTAGACGGCGAATATCAGGACTTCAAGTCGAAGAACGGCGCCTATATTCGCAAGAACTTCTTCGGCCGTCACCCCGAGACCGCCGAGATGGTCAAGGACTGGAGCGACGATCAGATCTGGGCGCTGACGCGCGGCGGTCACGATCCGCTTAAGGTTTATGCCGCCTATAAGGCCGCCAGCGATCACAAGGGCCAGCCGACCGTCATCCTCGCCAAGACCGTCAAGGGCTATGGCATGGGCGAGGCCGGCGAGGGGCAGATGATCGCCCATCAGGCCAAAAAGATCGGCGAGCACGCGCTGAAGGGATTCCGCGACCGCTTCCACATTCCGCTCACCGACGAGGAACTCGCCAAGGTTCCGTTCCTCAAGCTGCCTTCGGGCGGCGAGGAGGAGAAATATCTGCAAGCGCGCCGCGCCGCGCTCGGCGGGCCGCTGCCGGCGCGCCGGCGCAAGGCGGAGCCGCTGGAGATTCCCGCCCTTTCCGCCTTCGACGCCTTGTTGCAGGCAACCGCCGAGGGGCGCGAAATCTCGACCACGATGGCGTTCGTGCGCATCCTGACGACGCTGCTGCGCGACAAGCACGTCGGCCCGCGCGTCGTGCCGATCGTGCCCGACGAAAGCCGCACCTTCGGCATGGAGGGTCTGTTCCGCCAGATCGGCATCTTCAGCCAGGTCGGCCAACTCTACAAGCCGCAGGACGCCGACCAACTGATGTACTATCGCGAGGATCCGAAAGGCCAGATCCTGCAAGAAGGCATCAACGAGCCGGGCGCGATGGCCTCGTTCATCGCTGCGGGCACGTCCTATTCGACGTCCAACACGCCGATGATCCCGTTCTACATCTACTATTCGATGTTCGGCTTCCAGCGCGTCGGCGATCTCGCCTGGGCGGCGGGCGACATGCGCACGCGCGGCTTCATGATCGGCGGCACCTCCGGCCGCACGACGCTGAACGGCGAGGGCCTGCAACACGAGGACGGCCACAGCCATGTGCTGGCCTCGACCATCCCCAACTGCGTCAGCTACGATCCGACCTATGGTTACGAACTCGCCGTCATCATCCAGAGCGGCCTCAAGCGCATGTACGCCGACAACGAGGACGTCTATTTCTACATCACCACGCTGAACGAGAACTACCCGCATCCGGCCATGCCGCCGGGCGCCGAGGAAGGCATCCTCAAGGGCATGTACAAGCTGCGCACCGTCGAGGGCGACGGCTCGGCGTTGAAGGTGCGGCTGCTCGG
>JAJYDD010000094.1 GCA_021777795.1 Pseudomonadota bacterium
GGGCAGCCGCCGCGCGCGGCGCTCCCTAAGCTCCACAGGCTCACCATGTCGATGGCGGCGTGGTCGTTGGCCTCGGCCGCCGCCAGCAGATCCGGGTGAACGGGCATTTTGGCCCCGACGCCGACCAGCGCCAGCCGCGCCACGCGCCCGGGCGCTCGCGCCGCCGCCTCCAGCGCGACCAGCGCGCCCATGCTGTGACCGACGAGGCTGGCGCGCTCGGCGCCCGCCGCCGACATCAGCGCCAGCGTCCAATCCGCCAACGCGCCGATGTCGGCGAGCGCCGGCCCCGCCGAGCCGCCGTGGCCGGGCAGGTCCACCGCCAGCACGTCGAGGCCGCGCGGCGGGAAAGCGCGCGTCTGGCTCGCCCAGACGCTGCGGTCCATGCCGGCGCCGTGCAGGAAGATCGCCAGCGGCCGTTCGGCGCTGCGTCCGCCGCCGCCGTCGCTGGCTAGAACCGGCTTGCCGTCCACGATCAACCGCATGTCAGCCCCGCTGCGAGGCGGCGAGCGCCTGTTGGAGATCGGCGACGATGTCTTGGGGCGCCTCGATCCCCACCGACAACCGCACCATGTCCTCTCCCACGCCGGCCTTGGCGAGTTCCTCAGCGCTCATCTGGCGATGGGTGGTGCTGGCGGGATGGATGACAAGCGTCTTGGCGTCGCCGACATTGGCGAGATGGCTCGCCAGCCGCAACGCCTCGATGAAGCGCGCACCTGCCGCCCGGCCGCCCTTGACGCCGAACGCCACGATCGAGCCCGCGCCGCGCGGCAGCAGCCTTTTCGCCAGTTCGTGATCGGGATGATCGGGCAACGACGGATGGGCGACCCAGGAGACGGCGGTATGGGCCTGTAACGCCTTCAGCACGACGCCGGTGTTCTCGAAATGGCGCGCCATGCGCAAGCCCAGGGTCTCGACGCCCGTCAGCAGTCTTGCGGCGTTGTGCGGCGACAGGCAGGCGCCGAAATCGCGCAGGCCCTCGGCGCGCGCGCGCATGATGAAGGCGGCGGGGCCGAAATGCTCGGCGAAATTGAGCCCGTGATAGCCAGGGTCGGGCTCGCTTAAGCCCGGATGGCGGCCGCCGGCGAGCCAATCGAACTTGCCGCCGTCGACGAGCGCGCCGCCGATGACGAGGCCGTGGCCGCCGATCCATTTGGTCAGCGAGTGCATGACGATGTCGGCGCCGAGATCGATGGGGCGGCAGGCCCAGGGCGTGGCGAAGGTGTTGTCGATGACCAGCGGCAGGCCCGCCGCATGGGCGACCTCGGCGAGCGCGGGAATGTTCAGCACTTCGAGGCCGGGATTGCCGATGGTCTCGCCGAGCACGAGGCGCGTCTGCGGCGTGATCGCGGCCCTGAAGGCGTCGAGATCGCGCGGGGGGACGAAAGTGGTGGTCACGCCGAAGCGCGGCAACGTGCGCGCCAAAAGATTGACTGTGCCGCCATAGAGCGAGGCCGAGGCGACGATGTGGTCGCCGGCGCCGGCGAGCGTCGCGATCGCCAGATGCAGCGCCGCCATGCCACTGGCGGTCGCCACCGCGCCGACGCCGCCCTCCAGCGCCGCGATGCGCTCCTCCAGCACCGCGACCGTCGGATTGGAGATGCGGCTGTAGATGTGGCCCGGCGTCTCCAGGTCGAACAGCGCGGCGGCGTGATCGACCGATTCGAAGGCGAACGACGTCGTCTCGTAGATCGGCGTGGCGCGGGCGCCGGTCGCCGCATCCGGCCGCTGGCCGGCATGCAGGCTCAAGGTGTCGAAGGCGGGGGGCTGGGGCGCGGTCATAACCATCCTTAGCGCGGCCGCGCGCCGATAGGAACCAGACCGCGAAAGCTTGCGCCTCGCGCAAGCTTCGGCGCCGGGACCCCAGCAATCTTCATCGGCGATTAACGAAAGTACCGCAACTCATACGTGCGTTAGCACCAGCTTCCCCGAAAGAGTGTATCAGATGTCGAGCCCCGGCCCGCTAAATCGCGTCACGCTGCGCGCACCGCTGACGGTCGCCGCCGGCGAGGTCATCCACGCCGAACTCGCCGCGGCCGCGCAGCGCGGGCTCGATATCGTCGTCGATTGGGAGCCCGAGGCCGAGATCGACGTCGCCTTCCTGCAACTGCTGATTTCCGCCGCACGATCGGCCCAGCGGGCCGGCCGAAAAATCGAACTGCCTGCGCCGCCTGCCGGCGGCCTCGCCGACGCGCTGAAAAGCGCGGGCTTCGCGCCGCCGCCGGGCGCGGTCGCGCTGAAGGATATTTTCTCGCTCAACGCCGGGAGACAGCCATGAAAACGGTGCTGACCGTCGACGATTCGTCGAGCGTCAGGCAAATGGTCAAGATCGCCCTCGGCGGCGCCGGCTATGGCGTTGTCGAGGCCGGGGACGGCGCCGCCGGGCTCGCGGCGGCAAAAGCCAATTCGGTGCAACTCGTCGTCACCGACTTGAACATGCCGATCATGAACGGGCTCGAATTCATCCGCGCGCTGCGCCAACTGGCGCCCTATCGCGGCGTGCCAATCGTCTTTCTGACCACCGAATCCGACGAGAGCCTGAAGCGCGACGCCAAGGCGGCCGGCGCCACCGCCTGGATCACCAAGCCTTTCAAACAAGACCAGCTCCTCAATGTTGTGAAGAAGTTGATCGGATGAGCCCTTCCCAGGATCCCGCAGACACCTTCCGCCAGGAAGCCTCCGACCTGCTCGAAGGGCTCGAACAGGCGCTCCTCGACCTCGAAGGCGATCCCGGCAACAAGGATCTCGTCAACACCGCCTTCCGCGCCCTGCACACCATCAAGGGTTCGGGTGCGATGTTCGGCTTCGACGAGGTCGCCGCCTTCGCGCATGAATTCGAGAGCGCCTTCGACCGCGTGCGACGCGGCGAGACGGCGGCGACGCCGGAACTGATCGGCATCGCCCTCAACGCCCAGGACTTTCTGCGCACGCAAATCGAAAACCCCGACGCCGCCAGCGCCGTGATCGGAATTTGCATCCTGGCTGACCTGCGCAAGCTCACCCAATCGGCGCCTGCGGCGCTCGAAACGGCGGCGCCGGCGCTCAAGAGCGAGGAGGCGCAGAAAGTCTTCAGCGTTTCGCTGCGCTTCAAGAGCGACGTGCTCATCAACGGCGCCAATCCGCTGCGCTTCATCGATGAGTTGCGCGGCCTGGGCGAAGCGGAAGTCACCCCTGAGATTGCCGCGATCCCCGCGCTCGACGCGCTCGATCCGCTTGCCTGTTTGATGAGCTGGCGCGTGCGGCTAACGACGCGCGCGCCACGGAGCGCCATCGAGGATGTCTTCATGTTCGTCGCCGACGACATGGAGTTGACGATCGAAGACGCCGCGCAAGCCAAGCCCGCCGCCGCCGAGCCCACGCCCAACCAAGACGTCGCGGCTCACGAGGCCGCCGCCGATTCCGCCAAGCGCACGCCCAAGGAGAGCGCGACCATCCGCGTGCAGGCCGAGCGGCTCGATTCGATGATGGATCGCGTCGGCGAGTTGGTCATCGCGCAGGCGCGGTTGACCCAGCTTTCCGCCGCCGGCGCCTCAACGTTGGGCGTCGCCGAGGAAATCGAGCGCCTCACGTCCTCGTTGCGCGAAACGATCATGGGCATACGCATGTTGCCGATCGGCTCGCTGTTTGGCCGCTTCCGTCGTCTCGTCCACGATCTCTCGCGCGATCTCGGCAAGGAGATCGACCTCGTGACCGAGGGCGAGGAGACCGAACTCGACAAGACGATGATTGAGCGGCTCGCCGATCCGCTTATCCATGTCATCCGCAACGCCGCCGATCACGGGCTGGAGCCGCCGCAACAGCGGCGCGAGGCCGGCAAGCCGACGTTGGGGACGATCCGCCTCGTCGCCCGCCACGCCGGCGCCGAGGTGCTGATCTCCGTCTCCGACGACGGGCGCGGGCTCGACACCAAGCGCATCCGCGCCAAGGCCGAGGAGAACGGCCTCATCGCGCCCGGCGCGCCGATGAGCGAAAGCGAGCTGCATCAACTGATCTTCCATCCCGGCTTTTCGACCGCCAAGGAGGTCTCGGCGCTCTCTGGTCGCGGCGTCGGCATGGATGTCGTGCGCCGCACGATCGAGGGCATGCGCGGCGCCATCGAAGTCCTCACCGAACCCGGCCACGGCTCGACGCTGACGTTGCGCCTGCCGCTGACGCTGGCCATCATCGAGGGCCTCTTGGTGCGCGTCGGCGCGACCCATTACGTCATTCCGCTGACGGCGGTCGAGGAATGCGTGGAACTGGCCTCCGAGGTCGATGAGCGCTCGAAAGGCCGCAGCTTCCTCAACATTCGCGGCGATCTCGTGCCGTTCATTCGGTTGCGCGAGATCTTCTGCGAGCCCGGTCGGCCGGAGCCACATCAGAAGGTCGTCATCGTCAACCAGAACGATTCGCGCGTCGGCTTCGTCGTCGACCAGATTCTGGGCAACCATCAGACCGTCATCAAATCGCTGTCGAAACTGCACGCCGACGCGCCAGGTTTTTCGGGCGCGACGATTCTCGGCGACGGCGCCGTGGCGCTGATCCTCGATACGCCGCATATCATCGCCGCCGGCCAGACGCGCGAGCGGCGCGGCGCGACCAAACATCTGGAGGCCGCATGAACGACGACGCGCAAATGGCGACGCAAGCCCTGCTGATGGGAATCGCCGGCGAAGTGTTCGCGCTCGACGCCCGGCAGGTGCGCGAGATCCTCGACCCGGCGCCGGTGACGCGGGTGCCGGGCGCCAAGCCCTATGTCGCCAACGTGCTCAACGTACGCGGCAAGGTGATCCCGCTGGCGGACTTGCGCGTGCGCTTCGGCATGGAGCCGGCGAAACTGACCGTCGATTCCCGCTTCGTCGTGCTGGAGGTCGAACTCGACGGCGATCCGACGCCCGTCGGCATCATCGCCGACAAGGTGTTCGAGGTGACGGAGATCGACGCGGCGACCATGCAAAAGACGCCGCCGGTCGGCATGCATTGGCGCCCCGAATTCATCGCCGGCATCGCCAAGTGGAAGGACGATTTCATCGTCATCCCGGACATGGCCAGGATTCTTGGCGAGGCCAGCGAATAGATGGCTCGCTGTTTGTTCATGCGTTCCGTCCGCTTCTAAGAAAGCGCGCCTCGTCACCAGACAGCCTATCAGGAAAACAAACACGCGCATCACAGTCAAGGCCTGGCGCGGCTTTGCGCTTGATCTTAGCCGCGAAGGCGACGCCGCCGACGCCGACTTCCGCCACGGATGAAGGCGATCAATTTTTGAGGGGAGAATCGACATGCGTTTCACTGTGAAGGCTAAACTCGCGAGCGCCTTCGGAGCTTTGGTGCTCTTGTTCGCCGCGACCGGGGGCGTCGCTTATCTGAAACTGGAGGCGATGGCGGAGCGAGCCCGCGATCTTGCGGGCGCCGGCAATCGCGTCGACGAGGCCGGCCAGTTGAGCTCGATTTTTCTGCGCGAAGTGCGGGGCGAGAAGAACGTGTTGACGGCGAGCACCGATGCGGAGATCGCCAAATTCGCAGACGAGACCAAGGGGCTCAGGAACCAGGCCTTCGGGCTGCGCAGCAAGATCGCCGCGGCGGCGACCGAAGAAGGCAAGACCCTTCTCAACGCGGTGAACGCAGGCCTGGAGCGGCGCGCTAAGGTGGAGGACGAAATCTTGCGGCTGGCGGCGCTCAACTCGCGCGACCGCGCCGCCGATTATTGGAGTGGCGACGGCGAGGCGGCGCTGAAGGCCGCGAGGGGCGCTGTCGAACAAGCGACCGCCGCCGGCTCGGCGGAATCGCGCCCCGAAGCGCTGCGCGCCGCCAGGGGACTCGTCGAGGCGAAGGCGCAATTCGAACGCAACGTCAAGACGTTGTTTGAAGCCCTCTCCGCCCGCGACCTGAAGACGCTGGAGGCGACCCTGGCCGCTTTGAACGATGAGCGCAAGCAGAGCGCACAATCGCTGCAAGGCGCGGTCGCGGCAGCCACGGCCGCGGGACTGGAGGGCGGGGCAGTCGCCGCCGCCGCCAACAAGTTCGACAAGGCGCTGGCGCGCGCCATCGAGATCGTCGGCGAAGCTGGCCAACTGAAAGCGATCGCGCTGTCGGACGCGGAAGGCCGCGCCGCCGCCGCCGACACACTCTCAGGCGTCGATAGCTATGTCGCTTACGTGCACAAGGCGATGGCCGATGGCGCGGCTGAGGCCGAAAGCGAAGCGTCCGTCGCCAAGGCAGTGCTGCTCGCGGCGGTCGCGGCGGCGCTGCTCACGGCGATCGGTTCCGGCGTGTGGATTTCGCTCAACATCGGGCGCAATCTCGGGCGCGCTGTAGGCCTCGCCGCGGCTGTGTCGGGCGGCGACCTCACCCAGAGCGTCAAGACCGCCAGCAACGACGAAATCGGAGATCTGATCCGCACGCTCGACGGCATGGGCGAAAAACTTCGCACTATCGTCGGCGAGGCGCTGACCGCCGCGCAGAACGTCGCCAGCGGCAGCGAAGAGCTTTCCGCCAGCGCAAGCCAGATGTCACAAGGCGCGACCGAACAAGCCTCCGCGACCGAGGAAGCCTCATCCTCGATGGAGGAGATGGCCTCCAACGTAAAACAGAACGCCGACAACGCCGGCCAAACCGAGAAGATCGCGCGCCAATCGGCCGACGACGCAACCGCCAGCGCGGCGGCGGTGCAGCGCGCCGTGCAGGCGATGGAGACTATCGCAACTAAGATCACCATCGTGCAGGAGATCGCGCGCCAGACCGATCTACTTGCCTTGAACGCCGCTGTCGAGGCGGCGCGGGCCGGCGAACATGGCCGCGGCTTCGCCGTCGTCGCTTCCGAAGTGCGCAAGCTCGCCGAGCGCAGCCAGGCGGCGGCAGGGGAAATCTCGACGCTGTCGCTCGATACCGTCAAAAGCGCGCAGGACGCCGGCCAGATGCTGCAAAAGCTGGCGCCCGACATCCGCCGCACGGCGGACCTCGTCGGCGAGATCACCGCCGCCTGCCGCGAGCAGGATGTCGGCGTCGCGCAGATCAACCAGGCGATCCAGCAGCTCGATCAGGTGACGCAGCAGAACGCGGCGGCTTCCGAACAGGTCTCGGCCACGTCCGAGGAACTGAGTTCACAGGCCGAGCGGTTGCAGCGCACGATCGCGTATTTCCGCATCGACCAAGCAGGGCATGATGCGCCCGTCGAGAATGCCGTGTTCAAACTGCGCGACAAGGCGGCGGCGATGCGCGTCGCCCATATGGACAAGGCTGCCAAGCGACCCGGCGCGTCGCGGCCTGCGCCCAAGAAAGGGTTCGATCTGAAGCTGGATCATTCGGACGCGATGGACGCCGACTTTCGGCGAACGGGCTCGTGAGCGGCCAAGGAGCGTAAGCCATGTCCAAGAGCTCGCAATATCTGACCTTCGGCATAGAGAGCGAATGCTTCGCGCTGCCGGTCGAGCGCGTGCGCGAGGTGCTCGACCTGCGGCCGATTTCGCGGCTGCCGAAAGCGCCCGATTATGTGCTCGGGCTCATCGACGTGCGCGGCGCGAGCCTGCTCGTCATCGACCTCCGGCTCAAATTCGGCTTTCCGGCGCTGGCGGCGACCAACCGCACGCGCATCATCATCGTCGAGGCGATTGTCGAGGGCGCGGCGCTCGGGCTCGGGTTGACGGCCGATTGCGTATTCGCGGTCTCCGATCTCGACGGCGGCGCGCTGGAGCCGCCGCCTTCCATCGGCGAGCGCTGGCGGGCCGATTATGTCGTCGGCGTCGGCCGCGACGGCGGCCGCTTCGTCGTCGCCCTCGATCTCGATCGACTCATCTCGGGCGAAGCGATGGCGGGAACCGGCCGTGCGGCATGAGGCGCTCGCGAGCGTGACGCTCGATCAACTCGCCGAGCGCCATTTCGTCGAGATCGCCCGGCTCGTCGAGGCGCACACCGGCATCCGCCTGCCGCCGTCGAAGCGCACGATGGTGGAAGGCCGGTTGCGCCGGCGCGTGCGCGCGCTCGGGCTGAGGGATCTCGAAGATTATGGCGAGGCGATTTTCTCGCGCGGGCTGCTTGGCGCCGAGTTCGTGCATGTCGTTGATTGCGTGACCACCAACAAGACCGATTTCTTCCGCGAGCCGCAGCAGTTCGATCTGCTGCGCCAGCGCCTGCTTCAAGGTCTGGCGGCTCGCGCGGCGCGCGTGGGCGCGCCCATCAAGTTCTGGAGCGCGGCCGCCTCGATTGGCGCGGAGGCCTATACGATGGCGATGGTGGCCGCCGACGCGTTGGGCCTCGACGGGCCGCCGTTCACGATACTGGGCACAGACATCTCGACATCGGTGATCGCCGCCGCCCGGCTCGCGATCTACCCGAGCGCGATGGCCGAGCCGATCCCCGAATCCTGCCGCAAGCGCTATCTGATGTTCGCCCGCGACGCGGCGCGCGAGGAGTTCCGCATCGCGCCGGAGTTGCGCGGCCTGGTCAACTTCGCGCAACTCAATCTGATGGACGAGCGCTACGAGCGCGACGAGATCTTCGATGTCGTGTTCTGTCGCAACGTCCTCATCTATTTCGCTAAGGAGGCGCAGACGGCTGTGATCGAGCGGTTGCTCTCGCATCTGCGCGTCGGCGGCTATCTCATGCTTGGTCATTCAGAAACCATGACTGCCAGAGACCCCGAACGTCTGCGACAGATCGCCCCCAGCGTATTCGAGAAGGTGCGATAGGCGATGGCTCCCAAACCCATCCGCGTGCTGATCGTCGATGATTCCGCCTCCGTGCGCGAGGTGCTGACGGCGATCATTTCCGCCGAGCCGGACATGGAGGTGATGGCGGCCGCCGCCGATCCCTTCGTCGCCGCCAAACATATTCACGACGAGTTGCCCGACGTCATCCTGCTCGATCTGGAAATGCCGCGCATGGACGGACTCACCTTCCTGCGCAAGATCATGGCGCAGCGGCCTCTGCCTTGCGTGCTGTGCTCGACCTTGCTTGAGGACGGCTCGGAGACGCTGTTTGCGGCGCTCGAAGCCGGCGCGGTCGATGTGATCCAGAAGCCGCGCCTGGGCGCGAAGCGGTTCCTGATGGAATCGCATGTGCGCATCTGCGACGCCTTGCGCGGGGCGGCCAAAGCGCGGCTGCGACCGCGCAGCGCCCCGCAGGATCCGGCCAAGAAACTCAACGCCGACGTCATCATGCCGCCGCCGGTCAAGACGCGCTCGTTGACCCACACCACCGAGAAGGTCATCTGCATCGGCGCCTCCACGGGCGGCACGGAGTCCTTGCGCGAAGTGCTGACGGCGCTGCCCGCCGATTGTCCCGGCATCGTCATCGTCCAGCATATGCCCGAGCATTTCACCGCCGCCTTCGCCAAGCGCCTCGACGGGCTCTGTCAGATCGACGTCAAGGAGGCCGAGGACGGCGATCCCGTGTTTTCCGGGCGGGCGCTCATCGCGCCGGGCAACCGGCACATGCTGCTGCAACGCAACGGCGCGCGCTATCACGTCGCCGTCAAGGATGGGCCGCTGGTGGCGCGCCACCGCCCCTCGGTCGATGTGCTGTTCCGCTCGGCCGCGCAATTCGCCGGCCCAAACGCGCTCGGAATCATCATGACCGGCATGGGCGACGACGGCGCCAAGGGGCTGCTCGAAATGCGCAAGGCGGGCGCCTCGACGGTGGCGCAGAACGAGGAGACCTGTGTCGTCTTCGGCATGCCCAAGGAGGCGATCGTGCTCGGCGCCGCCGAGCGCATCGCGGCGTTGCAGGCCATACCGGCGGAAATCTTGAGAATGCGGGGGACGAGATGAAAATACGGCCGCAACAGCGCAGCGCGCCGTTTCGCAACCTCGCGGCGCGCCTCGTCCCGCCTTTCGCCGAGTTCGAGAGGGTGTGTTTCAACATCGGCGTCGGGTTGGGAGACGCCGTCCCCGGCCTCAACGAACTGGCGCAGACGTTCGGCGCCGTCGCCGATCTGCTGGAAGGCCCGCAGATGTCGGCGGCCGCGCGCGATCTCTCCGTGATCGCGCAGGATTTGGCCCGCACCGCAGCGCAGGTCGAGCACGAGGGCCGCGCGCTGCAAGATCTGGTCAAACTCAACGACGACATCGGCCCGCAGGTGGGGGCGCTGCAAGCTTTCGTGCGCACCGTGGCGGCGCTGGTGTTCACGCTGAAGATCGAATCGGCGCAACTGCCAGCCCAGAGCGGCGAGATGACCGCCTTCGCCAAGACGTTGCAGGGCCTTGCCGAGCAGGCGCGCGATTCGCTCGACGCCTATCACGCCACGCAAACCCGGCTTGACGCCACCTTGCGCGCTTCCGCCGCGGCGCAAGCCGAGTTCCAGGGCCGCCACCAGCAGGCGCTGGCGGCGATCGCCGCCGACATGCTCGGCGGCCTGGAGGCGCTCGCCGAGCGACGCACGCGCACCCTCGCCTCGCTGCACGAAATCGGCGGCCTCTCGCGCGAGATCGGCGAGCGCACCGGCGCCTGTGTGGTCGCGCTGCAAATCGGCGATTCCACCCGCCAGCGCGTCGAGCACGCCGCCGCGGGGCTCGAACTGGCCGCCGACGCGCTCGACGGCGTGGCGGGCTTTGCGGCGGACGGCGAGCGCGCGGCGGCGCGCGCGGCCCATTTGCAGACCCTTCAGCTTGCGCAGACGCGGCTCGATTTCGAGCGCGAAACGCAAACCATCGCTCAATCGCTCGTGGCGCTCAGCACGCAGGCGCAGCAACTCGCAGACCGGGGCCGGCGGCTGTTCGGCGCGCAGCAAAGCGACGACGGGTCCTTCCTGGAGGCCCTCGCCAGGCAATTGTCGGCCGCGCACATGCTGGTCGAGGAAGGGCTGAAGGCGCGCGAGGGCGTCGACGCCGCAAAAGACGCCGTGGCCGTCACGATGGCCGAACTGGAGACCCGCACGGCGAATCTGGTGGAGACCGCCGCCGACGTGACGATGATCGGCACCAACGCTTCGCTGCGCTCGTCGCGCCTCGGCGACGCGGGCAAGGGGATTACGTTGGTGGCGGCGGAATTGCGCGGTTTCGGCCGCGAGATTCGCGTCGCCGTCTCGCAACTCGCGGACGCATTGAGCCGCATCGTCGCCTTCGTCGATCAGTTCGCGCGGGCGCAGCGCCAGCTTGACGCCGAACGCATGGCGGGGCTCGCGCAACGTATGCAGGCGGCCATCGAAATCTTCGGCGGCGGCGGCGCGCGCATGAGCGAAGCGCTGCGGCGGCTCGGCGAAGTCGCGGCCGGCGCGCGCGAAAAACTCGATCGCGCCGGGGGAACGCTAACCGCCAGCGGCGGCGTCGGGCCGGAACTGGCGCAGGGCGAGCTTGAGATCGCCGGCCTCGTCGGCGGCCTCGGCGGCGCGGGGCCCCTTTCGCGGGACATCGACGAATGGCTCGAC
>JAJYDD010000095.1 GCA_021777795.1 Pseudomonadota bacterium
CTCCTCGATTCCAACGGCCCGCCCGCGACGGCGAGCGCGACCCTTGCGCCGGGTTTTCAGAGAAAACTGTTTCAGAGGCTAAACTGTTGGAGACGGCGCAAAGGTTCCCGCGCCGCTGGAGATTTCTCAGCCTTCCCGGACTTACTCCCCGCCTTCGGCTTAGCTGGCGCATCGCCCGTCCGGATTGGGAGGCGCCGCGTCGAATCCGGGTTCCCATGCCTCGTCGCCGTCTCTAGACTTCAAGCCTCTCGAATCGATAGCTCAGCGCCCATGACCGCAATCCCCATCTGGTTTGTCACGCCGCAGAATTTTCCCGCCTTGCGCGACGAGATCGGCGCGCTCGCGGCCGGCTTCGCCGAAGCCAGCGGCTTCGAGGCCAAGCCAGGGCGGTTGCAGTTGCTGCCGGGCCCGGATGGAAAGCTTGCCGGCGCGCTGTTCGGCGAGGATCCGGACGATCCGCTCCAGGCCGGCAAACTCGCCACGGGTCTGCCGCCGGGCGCTTATCGCTTCGCCAATCCGCCGGCGAGGGCGGAACTGGCGACGCTCGCCTTCCTGCTCGCCTCTTATCGCTTCGACCGTTACAAGAAGGCGTCGCGCCCCGCCCCGACGCTGCAAGCCCCCGAGGGCGTTGATTTCGCCAAGGCCGAGCGCATCGCGGCGGCGATCGCCAGCGGGCGCGAACTCGTCAACCTGCCGGCCAACGCGCTGACCCCCTCGGCGCTGGAGCTTGCGGCGGTAGAACTCGCCGAGCGTTTCGGCGCGGAGGTCCGGGTCGTCATGGGCGACGAACTCGCGGCCGGCTTTCCGCTCATCGCGGCTGTGGGCGCGGCGGCGGCCGAGGCGCCGCGGCTGGTCGATTTCGTCTGGGGCCGCGCGGATGCGCCCAAGGTCACGCTGGTCGGCAAGGGGGTGGTGTTCGACACCGGCGGTCTCGACATCAAGCCCGCCAACGGCATGGAACTGATGAAGAAAGACATGGGCGGCGCCGCGACCGCGCTGACGCTGGCCCGTCTCATCATGGAGGAGCGGCTCGACTTTCGGCTGCGGGTGTTGCTGCCGATCGTCGAGAACGCCATTTCCGGACCGGCGATGCGGCCGGGCGACATCTATCGCAGCCGCAAGGGCCTCAGCGTCGAGATCGGCAATACCGACGCCGAAGGGCGGCTCATCCTGGCCGACGCGCTGGCGCTGGCCGCCGAGGAGGCGCCAGACCTGTTGCTCGATTTCGCCACGCTCACCGGCGCGGCGCGGGTGGCGCTTGGCCCCGACCTGCCGCCCTTCTACACCGACGACGAGGCGCTGGCCGCCGAGATCGCGCGATTCGCCCACGAGACCTGCGATCCGCTGTGGCGCCTGCCGCTTTGGCGCCCCTACGATTCGATGCTCGACAGCCCCGCCGCCGACCTCAACAACGCACCCGCCGGCGGCTTCGCGGGCTCGATCACTGCAGCTTTGTTTCTTCGACGGTTCGTGGAGGGCGCGAAGTCCTGGGCGCATTTCGACGTCTATGCCTGGAATCCGAAGGCGCGAGCGACGGGTCCGCAGGGCGGCGAAATCCAGTCGGCGCGGGCGCTATTGGCGCTGCTGGCGGCGCGCTGCGCCGGCGGTTGAGACGTAAAATTCGCAAAGACGTCCCAAATGACCCTTGGCGAATCTCGTAGAAGGGTATAAGTCGAAGGTGACCACGCGGGTGGGCGCCGGAAGCGGCGTGCGGTCCTTAGGCTTTTCGTCGCATTCGTCAGGCATTGTCTGGCAGCGCGTTGAGCGGGATGAGAGGGCGACCTGCGATCCGTGAGATTGTCAGGCGTCGGTCCCAAGGTCTTTGGAGCCTCGACTCGGCAAATCGCGGGAAGCGTCCCGTTTGGCTCACTTTCGCATGCAAGGAAATTCGACAGTCGGGATCGTGCGGCCGCCCTTGGCGGCGCCTATCCCTCTAAAGACGCACTCGAAAGCAGCATTTTGCGGCTCGACTGCGCTTCAGGACATCCTCAAGGGAACGACGCATGAGACCTGGGCAGAATAACAAGAGAATGCGTGGTCGGCCGTCAAACAACCGGCGCGGCCCCAATCCGCTCACGCGCTCCTATGAGTCCAACGGCCCCGATGTGAAAATCCGCGGCAACGCGCATCACATCGCCGAGAAATACCTGCAACTCGCCCGCGACGCCCATACCAGCGGCGACCCCGTGGCGGCTGAGAATTATCTTCAGCACGCCGAGCACTATTTTCGCCTGATCGCGGCCGCCCAGGCGGCGCAACTGGTCGCGCAAGGGCGCCCCCCCGGCGAGGCCGAGATCGAGGAGGAAGAAGAGGACGACGGCGGGGTGCTCGACCGCTTCGCTTCGCCGCCAGAACGCGCGCCGCCGCCGTTCAATCCGCCGCCGCAGCCCTATGCCCAGCAGCCCCACGGCGGCGGCTTCGGTTACAACAACGACCGCCAACCCTACGACGGGCAGCCGCAGCAGCAGGGCGAGCGCAACAACTTCCAGCCGCGCGGCGATCGCCCGCCGCAGAATCGCATGGACAACCGGCCGCCGCGCCCGCCCTTTGGCGACCGCAACGACAATGGCCAGCGCGAACATCGCGGCAATTCTGAGAATCGCCAAGAAAATCGCCAAGAAAATCGGCAAGATAACCGGCAAGATAACCGGCAAGACAACCGGCCGCGCGAATTCCGCAATTATCGCGACATGAACCCGAGCCAGGAGCCGCAGCCGTTGGTTGACGTCGCACCGGCGGGTTTGCCCTCGTTCATCACCGCCGCCCCGCGCATTCCGGCGCCCGCCGATATCCTGGATGCGCCGCAGCCCGTGCTGGAGGCCCCCGTCGAGACGCCGCAGACCGTCACGCCGCCGAGCGCCACGCCGTCTAGCATCGAGGCGGTCGCGCCAGCCGGTGTGGAAGAGGCGCCGGCGGAAGTGCGCGCCCCGCGCCGGCGTCGGCGGCTGCGCTCTCCCTATGGCTTCAACGCCGGCGAAGAACCTGCGCCCGGCTCCGGCGGCGCGTCTTCGGAATGATCGGCGAGCGCCGGCTCAGCAGACGCCGAGATTGATGAACTTGGCCTCGACCGACTTGCGGTCGAACGGCTTCATCAGGAACTCGTCGGCGCCGGCGTGCATGGCGCGCGCGATCAGCGACACGTCGTGCTCGGTCGAGCAGAACACTACCTTCGGCCGCTCGCCGCCGGGCATCTGCCGCAATTCGCGCAGGAAATCGTAGCCGTCGAGCCCCGGCATGCTGCTGTCGACAAAGATGGCGTCCGGCATGCAGAAGGAACAGGCGGCGAGCGCCTGGCGTCCGTCGGAGGCCTCGGCGGTGCTGAGCCGCATCCCCTCAAGAATGCGCCGCGTGATCTTACGGATGACGGGGGAATCGTCGACGACAAGCACTTGTTTCATGGCGAAACTCCAAAAGAGGGGTCAGCGGCGGCGACCTCCCGTTTCGGGCCTGCTGCGGCGTCCGGTTTCGGCTGAGGCCAAGCGGGCGTAGGCTGCGGGACGATCGGTAAAGACTTGCGCGACGATGGCTCCGGAAGCGAATTCACTTTCGCTATCCGAAGCTTGGCGCGGCCGAGTTAAAATCCCTTTGCGCGTGGGGGAGGGGAGGGCGCCCCCCTATCTTCGCAGTCAATGCGTGGTTAAGCCGCCCCGTCAATTTGCACGTTCGCGGCGCCCTCGGCCGAGGTCGGCAGGGCGAGGAAGAAGAAGCCCTCCAGTCCCTGCTCGACGGCGATCGTCATGCCGCATTCCCTGGCGACGAGGCCGGCGAAATAGGGCTGGATCGAATGCGCGTCGACTTTCGAGGCGGCGCCCGACAGCAGATCGGCGAAACCGGCCTGCAAGCGCGCATTGGAGCCCTTCGAGATCACTTTGAGACTGGCGGCGTCGCCCTCGCCCACGACATCGACCTCGACGACGCCGCCGCGCGGAATGGTGGCGGCGGCGATCTGGCTGAGGTTCAGCAGCAGCTTGACCTTGTTCTTGGGCAGGAATTGGCGCTGCGCCTTCCAGGCGAGCGCGGTCTTTTCCGTCTCCAGCAGCCCGCGCGCGACATTCTCGGCGTCGCCGGTGTCGATCGAGGCGCCGACGGAGCCGGCGGCGCCGAAGGCGAGGCGGCAGAATTGCAGCCGCGCCGAAGCGCCGCTGGCGCTGCGCTTGATGAGGTCGAGCGCGACCTCGCGCATCGAGGCGTCGGATTCATCTTCCAGCACTTCGAGGCCGTTGACGATCGCGCCGACGGGGCTGATGACGTCGTGGCAGACGCGGGAGCACAGCATCGCGGCGAGATCCAGCGGCGCCAGGAGGATCGAGGGCGATTCCGTCGTTGTCATGGGCATGGTCCTGTGGTCAACCGCGAGGGGTCTGGCGGCGAATCGGCGCGTCGAGGCAATCGTATCGGATTTGCGTCCTCTCGTCGCTCAGGATCGCGGCGGACAAGGCGAAAGGCGGAAACCTTGGTCGATTTCGGCGGACAGGATTTCGACGCTATGGCGCGCGCGCTGGCCGAGATCGCCCTGACGGCGGGCCCCGCCGTCATGGAGGAATACGCCAAGTGCGCGCAGGCGCGCGACAAGGCCGACGGCAGCCCCGTCACCGCCGCCGACGAGCGCGCGGAGGCGATCATCGTCGCCCGTCTCAAGGCGCTCGCGCCCGGCGTCGCCGTGGTCGCCGAGGAGGCGACGGCGGCCGGCGCCAAGCTGCAGGCGCCGCCCCGTTTCTTCCTTGTCGATCCCCTTGACGGCACGCGCGAATTCATCGCCCGCAACGGCGAATTCACGATCAATATCGGCTTGGTGGAGAACGGGGCGCCGGTCGCCGGCGCCGTCTATGCGCCGGCGATCGACCGCATCTGGTTCGGCGGCCGCTCGGCGCAAGCGGCGAAGGTCGCGGTCGGGGCGGCGTTGCCGGCGACCTGCGAGCCGCTGAGGGTGCGCGGCGCGCCCGCGCGGTTGACGGCGCTCGCCAGCCGCTCCCATTCCGATCCCGCCACCGAGGCCTTTCTGGCCCGGCTCGGCGTCGAGGAGCGCGTCTCGGCCGGCTCCTCGCTCAAGTTCTGCGTCATCGCCGAGGGGCGCGCCGACGTCTATCCCCGCTTCGCGCCGACGATGGAATGGGACACGGCGGCGGGCGACGCGGTGCTGAGGGCGGCCGGCGGCGCCGTGGCCGGTCTCGACGGCTCGGCGCTCAAATATGGCAAGCTCGCCGAGGGTTTGCGCAACGCCGGCTTCGTCGGGTGGGGCGATCCAGCGCTGGGGAGCCGCGTCGTTAACGCGCTGTAAGGCATTCCGGTCGAAATTCCACAGCATCGAAGGCCAAGATGCGCCACGTTGCCCATCCCAGTCTTGGCCTAGGACGGAATGCCCGCGAGAGCGGCAAGCAAGGGTGGACGCATGGCGCCTTGGACTCGCAGGGAAGTTTTGGTCGCCTCGCTGGCGCTCGCCGCCATGCGGCCTGCCGCCGCCAGAGAGGAGCCTCCTGGCCAATATCAGGTCGATGAGATCGTCGAGCGCGGCCATCATTTCTTCGGCGCGGTGTCGCGCGGCCTCGCCGAGGCGGTGCAGGAGGCGGCGCGGCGCTGGGGCCTGCCCAACGGCTATATTCTGGGCCAGGAGGCCTCCGCCGCCTTCGTGGGCGGCTTGCGCTACGGCGAGGGGGAAATGTACACCCGCAACGCCGGCGACCGCAGGATCTACTGGCAGGGCCCTTCGATCGGCTTCGACACCGGCGCCGACGGCGACCGCACGATGATGCTGGTCTACAATCTGCCCTCGGTTCGCGCGATTTATCAGCGCTTCGGCGGCATCGACGGCTCCGCCTATTTCGTCGGCGGCTTCGGCTTCACCGCGCTCGGCGCGCAGAACATCGTCGTCGTGCCGATCCGCACCGGCGTCGGCCTCCGGCTCGGCGTCAACGTCAGCTATCTCAAGTTCACCCGCCGCGCGACTTGGAATCCCTTTTGACCGCGCTCGAAGCTCGCGCTCCGGAATCCGTTTTGAACGCGCTAGGCGCTCGGGCTATAGGCTCAGGGGTCGCCCGCTCCCTCTAAGCGGGCTTGAAGCGAGCGCGCCTTGGTCGAGACGGCGATATATGTGCTGATCGGCGCCCTGACGACGGCGCTGATCGCCCTGCTCGCGCTGCCGGCGGTCTGGCGCCGGGCGTTCCGCCTGGCGCAGACCGAGGCGCGGCTCACCGCGCCACTGTCGGCGCATGAGGCCCAGGCCGAGCGCGACGCGCTGCGTGGCAAGCACGCCATCGACCTTAGTCTCGCCGAGCGGCGCGCCGAAGCCGCCGAGGAGAGATGGGCGCAGGCGCAGATCGGGCTTGGGGAGCGCGCAGCGGAGATTATGCGTCGCGACGCCGAGCTTGCCGTCAAGGGCGCAGACATCGCGCGGCTGCACGCCGCGCTCGACGCGCAGGCGGCCGAACTGGCGGCGCGCGACGCCGAGATCGCCGCGCGGGAATTGGCCCTGCACGACCTCACCGGCCAGCGCGAGGCCGCCGAGCGGCAGCGCGATGAGGAGGCCGCGCGCTCCGAGGCGCGCCAAAAGCAGTTCGACGCGCTCCAGGCTGAGCTTGAGGCGCGCATCGCGGCGCTCTCCCATGAGATCGACGAACTGCGCCATGCGTCGGAGCTTGCCCTCGCGACCGCGACGGCCGGCGCCGCCGAGTTGCGCCGCGATCTGGCGACGAGCGAGACGAAGGGGGCTTGGCTCGCCGACGAGGCGGCGGAGCTGCGCGAGAGGCTTTCCCTGGCCGCCACGCGCGAGGCCGAGTTCCGAACCCGCCTCCAAGCGCTGGCTGCCGCCAGGGTGGAGGCGGAAGGCGCGGTGCGGGTGGCGCGCGCCGACCGGGAACTGGCCGCGCGCGAAACCAATGAACTGCGCCAGCAACTCGCCGCCGCGCAAGCGCGCGCAAAGGGCTTTGGCGAGGCCGACGAGGCGTTGCGACGCGCCATCGCGCGCCTAAGCCGGGAAATGGTCGCCGACCATGCGGCCGAGTCGGCGCCGGCGGATCGCGAAACCGCCTCCTGAGCGCCGCTTCTCGCCCACGGAGTTTGCGGCTAAGGACGCAGGCGCGGACGGCGCGCGGCAAGAGGGGCGGATATGGGCGAACCCGGGAACGAATTGGACGAGGCCACGGAGGCCGAAGACAAGCGGGTCGCGCTGCTGATCGCGGTGCTGGCGCTGTTCCTGGCGCTATCCGAGGCGGGCGCGAAAAAGGCCGAGCATCATTCGACCGAGCGCAACATCGAATCCTCGGACCTCTACAATTTCTATCAGGCCAAGAAGGCGCGCGCGACAATCTTCGAAACCGCCGCCGGCGGCCTGGAAGCCATCGTCCCGACGATCAGCGACGAAGCGGCCAAGGCCGGCGTCGAAAAGCAGATCAGCGCCTGGAAGGCGGCCGCCGCGAATTTCGAACACGACAAGAAGCACCCCGAAGACAGCCTGGACAAGATTCAGGAGCGGGCCAAGGAAGCCGGCGAGTCGCGTGAGCTGTGGAACAAGCGGCTCGAACATTTCGAATTCGCCAGCGGCGCGTTGCAGATTTCGATTGTGCTCGCCTCGGCCGCGATCATCACCGCCGTGCCGGCGCTCGCCTGGGGGGCGGGCGTTCTCGGTCTCCTCGGCGCGGCGCTCATGGCCTTTGGCTATTTAGCGCCTTCGGTGTTGTCGTTTCTGGGTTAGCGACGGCCTTGCGCGGCCCCTCGCGGCGCAGGAACGGCGACGGGTTGGCCGCTTGACGCCGCCCGGCGCCCGGCAGCGCCGGCCTCGCCCGGAGCGCCGATGCGCCCAGCATCGCCTCGACGACCCGCTGCGCCGCCGCGATCGACAGGCGGTCGCTGAACCGCGCCAGCGCGTGGATGCGCGGAAAGCCTTCGCCCTCGCGCATGTCGCGGGCGGTCATGATGCGCACGGCGAGATCGCGCGGCGCGCCGATCGCGACGAGCGCGACGGCCAGGGGTTCGCCGGTGGGATCGGCGGCGATGCGCTCGGCGAGTTCGGCCTCGACGCCCAGCGCGGCGCCCAGCGATTCCGCGAAATCTCCGGCCGCGCCGGCGATGACGGCGAATTCGAGCTGGCCCGCCGTCTCCTCGTCGAGCGCCGCGGGGGCGGCGGCCTTGCGGCCAAGCTCGGCGCGTTGGGCGGCGATGAGGATCGCCCGGCGTTGCTCGGAGGTCGCCTCCAGGAAAAGGGCCGCCATCTCCAGGCGAACCGGCTGGCGCGTCAGCAGAATATCGGCAAGGCGCCGGTCGCCGCGCCGCGCCAAGTCGCGCGCCCTCGGGGCGAGCGCCGCAATATGTTCGGGCGCCAGCCGCACCCGCCGATCGGCGGCGAGCCCGACGAGTTCGGCGGTCCTGTCGCGGCGCAGGATGGCCTCGATCTCCTCGTTGGCGAGGGTGGCCGGCGTCGCCGCAGGGGCGGACGGGCGGGGCCCGGCGCCGCGCCGGGCTTCGCGGAACAGATAGGCCTTGGCGAGTTCGGCAAGGTAAAGATCGCGCTCGCGTGGGAGCGCCTTGGTCAGGCAGGCCTGCAACGCCTCGAACCAATCCTCCGGCAGGCGCCCGCGCCCGCGCGCCTGCTCGGCCAATAGATCAAGATAGACGCGCAAGAACACCGCGCGCTGGCTCGCCTCGTCGCTGAGGGCGAAGGAATGGACCAGCGGGAGAGCCTCGACTCCGAACACCTGATGTGGCTCCGTGGACGCACCCAATGGTTTTCATGTCTTAACCCTGGGCTGTTGACCGAGTGTTAACCTTCGACCTCGGAAATGGGCCCTGCGCGCGCCAATTCGGGACAGGCGGGCGCGACGGGGTGTCAAATGGGAGA
The DNA here is from genome assembly GCA_021777795.1 of Pseudomonadota bacterium. GTDB lineage: Bacteria > Pseudomonadota > Alphaproteobacteria > Rhizobiales > Beijerinckiaceae > Roseiarcus. Next base: position 8,831 of record JAJYDD010000095.1, read on the forward strand.
CGTTATTTCACTTACGCAACGCAAACGAACGGCCGCCGCGCGCCTCAGCGAAGGCGAGGGCGCGACAGCGCAAATCGTGTTTTTCACCGGTGTGCGCTACCAGCGCATGAGCGAGGCCGCGCCCGCAGAGACAAACGGCTGCGGGCCAAGGTCCGAAGGAGGCAAGCGCAAACGCAAACGCGGCTGATTTTCAGATTGCCTGTTGCCATTTTCAGGGTCTTGTCCTAACAGCCGAGGCGGGACACCTCTCCCCAACGAGAGGCGCCCATCTGAAAGGATGGATAATTATGGCTATTACCCCCGCATCGCGGCCTGTTTCGCCGTGCTTCTCTTCCGGCCCGTGCGCGAAGCGGCCCGGCTGGTCTCTCGAAAACCTCAAGACCGCGCCGCTCGGCCGCTCGCATCGCGCCAAAGCCGGCAAGGCGAAACTGAAGCTCGCCATCGATATGACGCGCGACGTGCTGCGCGTCCCCGCCGATTATCGCATCGCCATCACGCCGGGCTCCGACACCGGCGCGGTCGAGATGGCGCTGTGGTCGATGCTCGGCGCGCGCGGCGTCGATCTCTTGGCCTGGGAGAGCTTCGGCGAAGGCTGGGTCTCGGACGTCGTCAAGGAGTTGAAGCTCGCCAATGTGCGCACGCTGAAGGCGGGCTACGGCGAATTGCCCGATCTCACAAAGGTCGATTTCGACAATGACGTCGTCTTCACCTGGAACGGCACGACCTCCGGCGTGCGCGTGCCCGACGCGAACTGGATCCCCGCTGACCGCAAGGGCCTGACGATCTGCGACGCGACCTCGGCGGCTTATGCGCAGGCGCTCGATTGGGCCAAGCTCGATGTGACCACCTTCTCCTGGCAGAAGGCGCTCGGCGGCGAGGCCGCGCATGGCGTCATCGTGCTGAGCCCGCGCGCGGTGGAGCGGCTCGAAACTTACAAGCCCGCCTGGCCGCTGCCCAAGCTGTTCCGCATGACCAAGGGCGGCAAGATCACGGAAGGCTTCTTCGAGGGCGAAACGATCAACACGCCCTCAATGCTGTGCGTCGAGGATTATCTGGACGCGCTCAACTGGAGCAAAGAGATCGGCGGCCTCGACGCGCTGATCGAGCGCGCCGACTTGAACGCCAAGACAATCGCGGATTGGGCGGCGAAAACCGCGTGGATCGATTTCCTGGCGGTCAAGCCGGAGACGCGCTCCAACACCAGCGTCTGTTTGAAAGTGGTCGACCCGGAGATCGTGGCGCTCGCCCCCGACGCGCAGGCGGCGTTCGCCAAGGCGCTGGCGAACCTGCTGGAGAAAGAAAAGGTCGCCTATGATATCGGCGCCTATCGCGACGCGCCGCCGGGCCTGCGCATCTGGTGCGGCGCGACGGTGGAAGCGTCCGACGTCGCGGCGTTGACGCAATGGCTCGATTGGGCTTTCGCGGTCGAGAAGGCGAAGTTGGTCAAAGCGGCCTGACGCGAAACGCCATGGCCCGGTTTGTCCCGGCCATCCGCGCTGTGAAGCCGGCAGGGTGAGTTCGAGTTCGCCTCAAGCGCCGCCGCAATCGACTTTCAAGCGTTGAATCGCACTTCCCGCGTGGATGGCCGCGACCAGGCCGGCCATGACGTCGCGGGATATCTCCAATAGTCAACCAACGTCTCACGAAGGACGCCCCCCATGCCCCCTCGCGTTCTCATCTCCGACAAACTCTCCCCCGCCGCCGTCGCCATCTTCAAGGAGCGCGGCGTCGAAGTCGATGTGAAGCCCGGTCTCGACAAGGATGAACTCGCCAAGATCATCGGCGAATATGACGGCCTCGCCATCCGCTCCAACACCAAGGTCACGGCCAAGCTGCTCGAACATGCGGCGCGGCTCAAGGTGATCGGGCGCGCCGGCATCGGCGTCGACAATGTCGATATTCCCACCGCCACCGCGCGCGGAATCATCGTGATGAACACGCCGTTCGGCAATTCGATCACCACCGCCGAGCACGCCATCGCCATGATGTTCGCGCTGGCGCGGGAGATCCCGGCGGCCGACGCCTCGACGCAGGCCGGCAAGTGGGAGAAGAACCGCTTCATGGGCGTCGAGATCACCGCCAAGACGCTGGGAATCATCGGCTGCGGCAATATCGGCTCGATCACCGCCTCGCGCGCGATTGGTTTGAAGATGCGCGTCATCGCCTTCGATCCTTTCTTGAGCGAGGAGCGGGCGCAGGAGCTGGGCGTCGAGAAGGTCGATCTGGAGACGCTGCTGGCGCGGGCGGATTTCATCACCTTGCACACGCCGATGACGGCGCAGACGAAGAACATTCTCTCGGCCGAGGCCCTCGCCAAGACCAAGCCGGGCGTGCGCATCATCAATTGCGCGCGCGGCGGTTTGGTTGACGAGGTCGCGCTGCGCGCCGCGCTCGAAGAT